>JAGRPB010000474.1 GCA_020439945.1 Verrucomicrobiia bacterium | reverse complement strand
GCAGCCTCGGCTGCAGTAGAAGCGACGCTCGGGGTCGACCCGACGCTGCCGCCGCACCTCGGCAGACGCACGTTCGAACGCCGCCCCACACCCAGAACAGGTGAGCTTCGTGGTCGATCTCGCCATGGTGCCTCCCGCCACCAAGGTAGGCAGCGGGAGGACCAGGAATCGACCGGATTCGCTCGACGCTCTATTGTCTAGGTTGAACGCCGAATACAGTGGAGGCGAGGGGAGTCGAACCCCTGTCCGAAATCACTCAGTCGAAGCGTCTACGTGCGTAGCCCTCTCACTCGCCCGGCCTGCCTCGAAGGCACTGGTTCAGACCGGAAGACCACGACTTGAGTTGCTTGTTTCTCGTCGCCTGGTCCCGCGTGGCCGAGGTCCCTCACGACTAGCTTGGTCAAGACATGCCCAACTGGGGACCCAAGCATCATCCCAGTCGGACAGAGGCCGCAGCGGTTCAGGCTGCGAGCGCCTCGCGGTAGTTGTTGTTGTTGGCA
>JAGRPB010000473.1 GCA_020439945.1 Verrucomicrobiia bacterium | reverse complement strand
CCACCCCGTGCAAATCTCCCGGCCGTATTATCTCGGCAGATACGAAGTCACTCAGGCTCAGTGGCAGGCGGTGATGGGTACGGCACCCTGGAAGGGGCAGTTGAATGTTTCTCCCGGGGATGAGTACCCGGCCACCTTCATCACCTGGGAGGATGCGCAGGCATTCTGCCACGAGCTGAACGACGGGGAGAATGGGAAATACCGGCTGCCCACCGAAGCCGAGTGGGAATACGCCTGCCGCGCCGGTTCGAACACAAGATTTCACTTCGCCGACGATGCGGGAAGTCTGGGTGATTATGCCTGGTTTAATCTGAACGCGGGGGATATTGGTCTGGCGTATGCCCACGAAGTCGGCAGGAAGCAGCCCAACCCGTGGAGCCTGTATGACATGCACGGCAACGTCCGGGAATGGTGTTACGACTCTTACGTCTCATATGATCACGGGCAGCCTGCCTCTCTGAAGTTGATCGATCCGCAGGGACCGGCGTCGGAGTCCCGGTTC
>JAGRPB010000472.1 GCA_020439945.1 Verrucomicrobiia bacterium | reverse complement strand
AATTTTCGAGTTCGGCCTGCTGGCGCAGCGCATAGTCCTTCCACTTCGCGGCTTCGACCTCCGGCGGATCGGGCTGCGGCGCGGCGGCGGAATTTTCGGCTCCCGTTGCCGGGTCCTCCGCCGCGGGGGCGGATTGGTCGCCGGCACCCGGCGCGCCCGCATCGGGAGCATCTTGCGTTAGTTCTTCAATATCAGGGGAATGTTCGCTCATCGTATGATCGTGTCCTAGGGAAAGGGCGGCGACTATTCAACGCTTTTCCACGGCGATCAAGGTGATGTCGTCATTCTGCGGCTCCAAGCCTGTGAACTTGCGGACGGCGGCGATGATGCCTTCGACGATGGCATCGGCGCCCTTGGCTCCCAATTCGATGAACGTGTCGCGGAGCCGCGCATCGCCGAATTCGTCGCCCTCCGGATTGCGCGCCTCGGTCACGCCGTCGGTGAAAAGCAGGAGGCAGTCGCCGCTGGAGAGTTTGACCGTGGTGTCTTTGACCACGCGCTTGA
>JAGRPB010000471.1 GCA_020439945.1 Verrucomicrobiia bacterium | reverse complement strand
AGCCACTCGGGGTCCTCGTGCACCCCGTTCTGGAAGCTGGGCGCACTCCACGCGCCGTGGACGGTGCCTTCGGCCGACGCACCGTTGTCGCCGGTGAGGTAGATGACCAGCGTGTCGTCCCACAGGCCGTCGGCGACCAGCGCGTCGAGCACGCGCCCGATCTGGGCGTCGGTGTGGGCCAGGAAGCCGGCGAAGACCTCCATCAGGCGGGCGGCCACGGGGCGGTAGCGCTCCGGGTAGTCCTCCCAGGCCGGCACCTGCTCGGGCCGACCGGTCAGTGCCGTCGCCGGCGGGATGACGCCCAGCTCCAGCTGGCGCCGGTAGATCTCCTCGCGGAGCGCGTCCCACCCGGCGTCGAACCGGCCGCGGAAGCGGTCGCTCCACTCGGGGGCGACGTGGTGGGGGCAGTGCATCGCCCCGGTCGCCAGGTAGGCGAAGAAGGGTGCGTCGGGGCGGGTGGCCCGGTGGGTGCGGATCCAGTCGATGGTCTGGTCGGCCAGGTCC
>JAGRPB010000470.1 GCA_020439945.1 Verrucomicrobiia bacterium | reverse complement strand
CGACTCGGGGCACGCTGATGGTGAGCGAGCTGCGCCCGTTCTCGGATAGAGCCTGACGGGTGCCCTGCCAAAAGCCCGACAGATAGTCGCCGGCCGTCACTCCCTCGGCCACTTCGACCTGGCGACCGCCATCTTCGAGCACCACGATGAAGGTGGCAAAGAAGTTGTTGAGGCCGTCGCGCAGTTGTTGCACATAGGCGTGCTGGTCGGTGCTGCCCTTGTTGCCATAGACGGCGATGCCCTGATGGACCTGGTTGCCCTGGCGGTCGTGGGCCTTGCCCAGCGACTCCATCACCAGTTGCTGCAGGTAGCGGCTAAAGAGCTCGAGGCTATCCTTGTAAGGCAAGATGACCATGTCTTTGGCCCCTTTGCCGTCGCCGGCCGCGTGCCAGGCGGCGGCCAGCAGGGCGGCCGGGTTTTCGCGCCAGTTCTGGCGGCGGGTCAGGTTGTCGACCACTTTGGCTCCCTCGAGCAAGGCGTCACAGTCGACCCCGGCCAATCCGCAG
>JAGRPB010000469.1 GCA_020439945.1 Verrucomicrobiia bacterium | reverse complement strand
CCCCAGATCACAAGCGTTTCATTGAGAAGCCCGCGTTGTTTCAGATCTCGGAGCAGTCCGGCCACAGGCCGATCCATCGCGCGGCATAACCGAGAGTGATTGGCTTCAATTGCCGAATGGGAATCCCACTTGCTGCCGGTTCCACTGTAGAGCTGAATGAAGCGAACTCCGCGTTCCACGAGTCGTCGGGCCAGCAGGCAGTTTCGTCCGTACGTTTCGGTTTCCTTCTGATCGATCCCGTAGAGTTTCAGTGTTTCCTGGGTCTCTTCAGTCAGATCAACGGCTTCAGGTGCGCGTGCCTGCATGCGAAATGCCAGTTCGTAGCTGCGGATTCGAGCATCCAGTTCCGTTTGCTGAGGGAACGAGTCGGCATACGTCTGATTAAAGCCCTGCAGCAGTTTCAGCTTTTGTCGCTGCCGTTCATCTGAGAATCCTTCCGGAGAATTCAGGTCGGCAATGGGTTCACTGCTGGTTCCGTTGATTCGAACGCCCTGATGCGATGCCAGCATAA
>JAGRPB010000468.1 GCA_020439945.1 Verrucomicrobiia bacterium | reverse complement strand
TCGGCGCTGGGCATGGCGGCCTTCTGGTCGAGCCCGCCCATCGTTTACAGCGACGAGATGCGCGAATGGTCCGGCCTGAGGGACAAGGGCCGCTGCCTCGGAATTTTCTACGTCGGCTGGCCGCGCTCCGACGCCTGGCCCGAAGGCACGCGGGGCGACATGGCTTCGAAGGTGATCTGGGAGTCGGAGTGATGCCGTCCAATCTGGACGGCGGACCTCCGTGTCCGCCCTGGATTCCAATGCGTTCGCCTCGACCCGGCGTTTCCCGATTACGAATCTTTCCACAAAAGAACGTTCGCTTCGCCCTGATACGGCCAATCGCCAGCTTTTTTGACAAAACCATGGCGCACGGGATTTTCACGGACGTATTCCCACTTGGCGCTGTAGCTTTCACCGTTTCGAAGTTGGCGATCCAAGCAGTCGGGGAGCCACACCGGCGATTCTTCGGGCCGTGGCCACCTCGTGGCTGAGCGTGATTTCCAAAACGCCACCCAGTTCTTGACGTTGACCGGT
>JAGRPB010000467.1 GCA_020439945.1 Verrucomicrobiia bacterium | reverse complement strand
CGTCCAGAGAAGCAGCCGACCGGCGGCCAGAGCCCAGTGGCGCGGTGGCCAGTGGGTCAGGCGGTGGGGGGCGCAAAAAACACACGAAAACCGACATAGTCGAGGCGGAGGCCGGGCTCGTCCCCGCCGCGGGAGGCGGCGCGGCAGACGAGATGGGTGAAGGGCCACGACCCGCCGCGCAGCACCCGCGGGGCGTTCGACTCGTCGTTGTCCTTGTCATAGAGATCGGCGCACCATTCCCAGACATTGCCGGCCAGGTCGAGCACCCCTGCCGGCGATGCGCCCGCCGGGTAGATGCCGACCGGCGAGGTCTGACCGAGAAAGTTCGGGCCGACATCCCTGAACCGCTCGTTGATGTTCGCCCGCCCCGCTTCGAATTCGCCCCACGGATAGTCGCGGCCGTCGATGCCGCGGGCGGCCTTCTCCCTCTCGTGCTCGCTCTGCAGGCGGACGACAGCCTCGCCGTCGAGCCGGCCGGCGGCGCGCAACCTGGCGTCGAGCCAGCGGCAGAAG
>JAGRPB010000466.1 GCA_020439945.1 Verrucomicrobiia bacterium | reverse complement strand
CCGCCAGTGGGCGGGCATCTTCCCAGCAGCCCGTGTTGGCCATCGGCTGGCCGCAACAGGTCTGGCCGGCGGGAAAGTCGACCTCGCACCCGAAGCGTTCGAGAAGTTCAAGAGTGGCAATCCCCACATCGGGAAACAGTTGATCGATGTAACAGGGAATGAACAGGCCGACGCGCATGGGAGTCAGGAGTCAGGAGTCAGGAGTCAGGAGTCAAATGGAAGTGTAGGTCGTTTCCGTTGAAAGTTCAGCAACAACGGAATGACATTACTCCCAACGATAATCCCGCTGCTTGGATGGCGCGGCCCTTGTTGTGCTGATATCGTTGTGACACTCTGTTGTTCTGACCTTTGACTCTCGACCTCCTGGCTCCTCTGTCCTCAACACCTCACATGCGCATTCTCGTCTCCTGGAGTTCTGGCAAGGACAGTGCCTGGATGCTGCATGTTTTGCGGCAGCGCGGAGACGTCGAGGTGGTGGGGCTGCTGACGACGTTCAACGAAGCCGTGAACCGCGTAGCG
>JAGRPB010000044.1 GCA_020439945.1 Verrucomicrobiia bacterium | reverse complement strand
CGTGGATGGGAAAGATGTCGCCGTGGGTCGTGTGACTCTGCGTGTCACCGTAGGCGTTCTCCAACACTTGGACCTCGATCCCCCGATGGAAGGGCTGGCCGCGGGCGGTGATGTCGTCGGCCCAGAGGAAGATCCCGGCATTGCCCTTCGGCTTCAGGTGACGCCACTCCACTTCGAGGATGAAATTCTGGTACATCTTCTCCGTCCGGATCTCGCCGATCGGTTTCCCGGTGCAGACCAGGTAGCCCTCCTCATTGAATGACCAGGTCGAGGGAGCGGTGTTCACCACCACCCAGCCGGTCAGATCCTTGCCGTTGAGAAGGGGGCGGAATCCCTCGTCATCCGTCTCGGCGATCGCGGAGTGCGAGGTGAGGGCCGCCAGGCAGACGGTGAAAAGGAATCCGAGGCCGATGAGGTTTTTTTGCGACATGGGGGCATTCCATCGCAAAGCCCCCGCGGTGACAATGCCGGGATCACGCTCTCTGTTTTTCCGCGATCCACCTTCGGAGCGAGTCGCGAACGAAAGCGATTCCGCGCAGGGCGGTGGCGTGATCGGCATGACCGTGCTCGATGCACCACGGACCGCGAAACCCGGCGTTCCAGCCGATCTCGAAACAACGGTTCAAATTGTAAGCTTCATGCTCGCCATTCTCGCCCAGCACCTTGGCTTTGAAATCGCAGGTCACGGCGCGGGGAAAGGTTTTCTCCAATCCCGGATAGCGCACTTCGTTGCTCGTCCAGTTGCCCGTGTCCGGGCCGATCGCCACGCGGGTCGCCCCGATAGCGTCCGCGAGTTCGATCACCGAATCCGGATCGCTCATCATCCAGCCGAAATTCTCGATCAACACGGTGATGCCCCGCTCGCCCGCGTAGTCGATCAGTTCATCCATCGCCGCCGACAGGCGATCCCGATTCGGCGCTTCAGCTCGTGGCAGCGGACGCACCCAACGGCAGCCGAGGATCTTCGCCGCGTCGACCGATTCCTTGTATTGCCGCATCGCTTCGGCGCGTTCGGATTCGTCGGCGGAAGCCATGTCGACGCGTTGATTCATTTTCAGATTCGTTGCCACGCAGCCGACATCATCAATTTCTTTGCGGAGCTTCTCTACATAATCTGGAGCCAAGGTCGGGAAATTCATCGTGTTGAGATCCGCGACCTCCAGGTCCAGCCCGTTTCTAAGGATCTTGGGAAACTCCAACAGCGTGAACTGGTCCGCATTCGGTTTCGCGGCGATATGCGGCGTCAACGACGCGCTGACGAGCCCGAGTTTGCCGGCGAGTTCGGGAATGCGCTTGGTTTGCGGAGTAGCGGCATTGGTTTCGGCGAGCAAGGTCGGAACGGAGACGGCAGAAACTTCCAGGAATCGTCGGCGCGAGAGCATGCGGCAGCGTAGGAAAGCGGAAAACGCCTGGCAATGCGGAAAGCAGACCTGACAGGGTTGAGTCGGCGACTTGACCCTGTTGAATGGCGGAAGGAGAACGGGTCTCCAGGCCCGTTTCCTGGATGCAGGACCGACGCTGAGAACGGGCCTGGAGACCCGTTCTACGAATGAGGGGATGCCGAATCAGCCTTTCAGCAGAGCCTCTCCGAGTACTTCGTCGACCGTTTTCACGGGGACGATCTTGAGTTTTTTCCGGGCGCTTTCCTGGATCTCGGGAACGTCCTTTTCGTTGAGGGCGGGAATGAGAATCTTCCGAATGCCGGCCCGCTCGGCGGCGAGGGCTTTTTCCTTCAGGCCGCCGATGGGCAGGACGAGACCGCGCAGGGTGACTTCTCCGGTCATGGCGACGCTCTTGTCGACGCGGCGATCGGAAAAAAGCGACGCCAGTGCGGTGAACATCGCGATGCCCGCCGAGGGACCGTCCTTGGGAATGGCGCCGGCGGGAACATGGACGTGGACGTCGTATTTTCTGAAATCTTCGGCGTCGATCTTCAGCTTTTCGGCTCGCGATTGGACGAGGCTCCAGGCGGCCTGCATCGATTCCTTCATCACGTTGCCGATCTGACCGGTGAGTTGGACTTTGCCGGAGCCGGGAAATCGGATTGCTTCGATGTTGAGCACCTCGCCGCCGACGGTGGTGTAGGCGAGTCCGTTGACCACCCCTGGAGCGCTGATTTGGACGGCGTCTTCGCGGACGTAGCGAGGCGGACCGAGAATTTCCTCGATGGTTTCCGGAGTCACCTTGACGGTGTGCTTCGGATTCCGCGCCACTTCGGCGGCGATGCCGCGACAGACGCTGCCGATCTCGCGCTCGAGATTGCGGACGCCGGCCTCGCGGGTGTAGGACTCGATTACCGAGCGGAGCGCCGCGACGGTCCAGCGGCATTGTTTCGCCTTGATTCCGTTCTCTTTGAGCTGGCGTTTGACGAGGTACTTCCTGGCGATCTGGAGCTTTTCCTCCTCGGTGTAGCCGGGAATGCCGATGATTTCCATACGGTCACGCAGCGGCGCCGGCACCGGATCGATGGTGTTGGCGGTGGCGATGAAAATGACCTGGCTGAGGTCGAAGGGTACGTCGAGGTAGCGATCCACGAAGGCGTGGTTCTGTCGCGGGTCGAGCACCTCGAGCAGGGCGCTGGCGGGATCGCCGCGGAAGTCGTTCCCGATCTTGTCGACCTCGTCGAGCATGATGACGGGATTTCGCGTGCCGACGCGACGCATCTCCTGAATGAGGCGGCCCGGCATGGAGCCGATGTAGGTGCGGCGGTGACCACGGATCTCGGCCTCGTCGCGAATGCCACCCACGCTGATGCGGGCGAACTCGCGGCCGAGGGCGTCGGCGATGCTCTGGCCGAGGCTGGTTTTCCCGACGCCGGGAGGGCCGAGGAAACAGAGGATGGGGCCGCGACCTTCCGGGTTGAGCTTGCGGACGGCGAGATATTCGATGAGCCGTCGCTTCACTTTTTCGAGGCCGTAGTGATCGCGGTCGAGCGTCTCCTGGGCGAGATCGAGATCGAAGTGATCCTCGCTCATCTTTGACCACGGTAGCTCAGCCAGCGTCTCCAGGTAGCTGACGATGACGGAGTGCTCCGGACTGGCGGGCGGGATGATGTCGAGCCGCTTGAGTTCACGGTCGGCCGCGGTCTGAACTTCGTCGGGGAGGCCGACGGAATCGAGCCGGTCGCGGAGTTCGTCGGCCTGGGCCTCGCCGGTGTCGCCTTCCCCGAGTTCGTTCTGGATGGCCCGCAATTGCTCGCGCAGGTAGGCGCGACGCTGGGCGTCGGTGAACTCCGATTCGACATCCTGCTGGAGCTTCTGCTGGAGATCGGCAATGTGTTGCTGATTGCTGACGATTTTCTGAACCGTCTCCATTCGCACCGCGACGTCGACTTCCTCGAGCAGTTGCTGTTTCTGCGGCAGGTCGAGGCTGAGGTTGGTGGCCAGGAAATCGGTGAGCAGCACCGGATTGTCCATCGAGTTTACCGCCTGGGCGGCTTCGTCGGGAATGTTCGGATTGGTCGAGACCAGTTTCACCGCCGTCTCGCGGAGATTCAAAAAACGGGCTTCGAATTCCTTGGAGCTGTCGTCGGTGAGGACATTCTCGAGAATCTCGAAGCGAGCCTTGAGGTAGGGCTCGGTCTGGCCGTAGTCGGTGAAGCGGATCCGCTCGACGATCTGGATGAGGACGATGACGTTGTTCTCATCCTGACGCATCATGCGAAGCACGATGCCGAGAGCGCCGACCTGGTAGAGGTCGTTGGGCCCGGGGGTGTCGAGTTCCGGGTCCTTCTGCGTCACCAGCCCGAGCATGCGTCCGCGGGGGAGCAGGTCCTCGAGCAATTGCTGGCTCGGTTTCCGCTCGACATTGAATGGCGCGACGGTGCCGGGAAAGACGACCACGCCACGCAGCGGCATGACCGGCAACAGATCCGGAAGATCGCGGCGCCACTTCGGGACTTCGTCGTCGCCTGCGGTCACCAGGTTGATTCCGGTGACCGACTCGTCGTTGGCGTCGAGAAAATCGAATTGATTCATGAAAACGGTGGAGGAGGGCAAACGGGATAGCTCAAAGGCTAGGAATGGAGAAGTTCGGTGGGGGTTCAGAGGCGCGAGCCCGACAACGGGAGCACGATCCAGAGCAGGCCGTTTTCCTGGCGCGCGGTGACCTGCTCGGGTTCGACTTCGGCCGGCAGGGTGACTTCGCGGGCGAAATGGCCGCTTTCGATTTCGAGGGCGATCACCTGTCGGCAATTCTCGCATTCGAGGCCGGGCTGATGGCGCTCGCCGGAAATGCGGATCCGGTCGGTCAGTACCTCCACGACGATGGCGTCTTTTTCGACGCCGGCCAGATCGACGCAGATTTCGAACCGATCGTCATAGCGAAAGGCATTGATATCCGGACGCCATCCGGCGGTGGGATAGAAATCGGAGAAATGCAGATTGCTCAGCTGGAAGGCGACATCGCCAGCTCGGCTGATCATGCGAGTAAGTCGGACGTTCCGTGGCATCGTGGTTGTGGGGTGGTTCCAGGCAATAAAGCGCATCCTCAGCGGAGATGCTGAATCATTTCTTCCCGCGGATAGCGGACCTTCGCCAAGGTGGCGTAGCGGTCGTCCGCCTTCCGATAGCCGGCCGGACAGAGAACGGCGGTGGTGTAGCCCTTTTCCTCGAGATCCAGCGCCTCGTCGAAGGCGGGTGGCATGAAACCCTCCATGGGGCAGGTGTCGATTCCCATCATCGCCGCCACGGTCATGAAATTCCCCAGCGCGATGTAGGCCTGCAGTTTCGCCCAGCCGGTGGCGTCGTGGCTCCGGGGACCGTGAACGATGTCGCCCACCATCACGTGGCGGTAGCTCGCGAGTTTCTCCCGATCGATCCCTCGAACCTCGGCCGTGAAATCGATCAGGCGATCGATATCGTCCTCGGTCATTTTCGTCCGCACCGCCATCACCACGAGGTGGGAGCAATCGGCGACCTGGCGTTGATTGTAGGCGGACGCGACCAGCGATTCCTTGAGATCCTGGTTGGTGATGACGAAGAATTTCCACGGCTGAAGGCCATAGGAGGACGGTGTGAGAATGAGGGCTTCCTCGAGGGTGGACCAGTCTGCTTCGCCGATGGGTTTTTCGGGATCGAACTGCTTGGTCGCGTAGCGCCACTTGAGACGGTCGATGATTTCGTTTCCGGAGATGACGGGCATGATGAATGAGTGGTGAACTTGGATTTTCGTGAAAGCTCTTCTGAGACGCTGGCGTCAGTGGGGAGCTATCAGTTTTCCCAAATCCGGCGCAATGGCAAGGATGTCGTGGTCGCTGGAGGAATCGCTGGTCCGCAAATCCGGGTGGCTCTACGCTTTTGACCCGAGAGCTGAGTCCGGTATGATGTCCGCATGAAGAATCCCCGCCTTGTCTCCGCCGCCGGTGTCGCGATGATCGCGATCACCTCGATTCTCGCCTGCGCCCGGGCTGACGACGCCGGGAGTAAGAAATCCCCCAAGGACACTGTCATGGAAGTCTCCAATAAAGCCCCTGAGAAACCTACCGGCCCCGTGGAGAAAACGGACGAGGAATGGAAGAAGGAACTGACGCCTGAGCAGTATCGCATTCTTCGAAAAGCGGGCACGGAACGGGCCAACGGCGAGGTTTACGAAGAGTTCAAGAAGCAGGGGGCCGGCACCTACTACTGCGCGGGTTGTGGTGCCGAGTTGTTTTCCTCGAAGGAAAAATTCGATTCCCATTGCGGTTGGCCTTCCTTTTATGATCCGGCCGATGCGAAGAACGTGAAAACATCGACCGATTACCTGCTCGGCTATCCGCGCACGGAAGTTCGCTGCGCGGTCTGCGGAGGGCACCTGGGTCACGTCTTTACCGGCGAAGGCTACGCCACCCCGACCGACAAGCGGTACTGCATCAACGGCACGGTCCTCAAATTCGTTCCCGCCGACCAGGTCGAGGTCTCAAAAAAGGCGAAGGCTGACGAAGAAAAAAAGGAAGGCGCTCAATAAAGCTTCTTTAGCGGTAAAGCCTTTTCGGGAAAAACCGTAACGATCGCAATTTTCCGACGGTCGATCCGGCGCCAATCCCATTGACGGGAGGGGAGTGAATTTCCTATCATCCCCGGCGTATGGCGAAGAGTTTCAGCCTGATCCTGACCGCTCCCGGAAACGATCCGATCCTGTATCGGCTCGCCGATGAACGCGTCAGCGTCGGCCGGAGCGAGGACAATCGGATCGTGGTGGAGGTGAAGGCGGTTTCGTCCCGCCATGCGCGATTCGAAAAATCGTCCGCCGGTGCCTACCGAATCGTGGATCTCGGATCGACCAACGGCACCCGGGTCAATGGCCAGAAGGTGATGAATTCAGCGGGCGTCGTCCTGAAGCACGGTGATCGATTGCTTTTCGGGGAAACCGTGGAAGCCCAATTTCTCGAGGTGGTCGACGGAACGACGGCGAATCGTCCCTCCGCCGTGCGAAGAGCCGCGCTGCCGGTTTCGGTTTCCGCCTCGGAAATCGAGAACGAGAATGCGTGGATCCCGGTCCCGAACTGGTTGGATCCTTCGGCCGACGATCTCGACATGGAGGAAGCCATCAATCCCGTGGCCGCTGCGGTGGCCCGGCAGGAAGGCTCGGCGAAAGCGGGACGCCGATGATCAGCGTCGCGGTCCCTTCGTTGCGTGGGGCTTGCAAGCGCGTGGCGATCCGGGTAACGATGTCGAAGCGATGAAAAAGTTTCTGGTCTTCCTCATATTCGTGGGCGGCGCCGTGGCGGCCTATTGGTTTTACGATCCCTATCTCAAGCCCTACGTAGGTCCGTTGATCGAGAAATTCGTCGGTGGCGAACTCCCCGAGCCAGCGCCGGGAGAAGAAAAAAAGGTCGCCGACTCGCCTGCTCCCACGATGCCCCTTCCGGAGAAATCCGATGGGAAGGAAACGCCGACCGCGCCGAACCAACCGAAGCCAGCCACCGGCACGGCGACGAATCCGGCCACAAAGCCGGCGTCTTCGATGTCTGAAATCGACCAACTGGTGGCGGAGCGCTACCCCATCCCCGAGTTCGTTCCGTTGGTGCAGATCGTCGGCAACTGGCAGAACATTCCCCAACGGGCATTTCCGGAACAGGTCGCCATTCAGGACAAGGTGCCTTTCAGCCTGCGCGACAGCAGCGGCAAGGTCATCGGCGCGAGCGTCGCGGTGCCGGGAACGTTGGTGAAACCGGTCCGCCTCAACGGAGATACGCTTCTGGTGGCGAGCCTGGCCAACGAGTCGATGCGCAGCGAGATCTCCGTGGAGAAGACCGATCTCAAGGAACGCATTCAGAAACGTTACAACGATTTCGTGCTCAACATGACCAATCGCATCCGGGAGCAGCGCGAGAAGGCCAAGCAGGCATTGCTCGCCAAACCGGAAGCGTTGGCCGCTCTCAAGGGCGGGGGAAGTTTCGATCAATCCGGAGACGCGCGGTTCGCACCGGTGAAAGCCAGCATCGCCAACGGCGACATCAAGGCATTCGATCCGGACGAGGCGATGGGATTTCGCTGGAACGGCTCGGAAAAAATCAACGGCGACATCTACAAGGGCACCTATGACACCGTGACGGTGAAGTACGAGGCGCGAACCATCTTCGGCGTTTTCCCCGGCGAAGCGAAGTGCCTGCTCCAGAACGGAAAAGTCATCGGTTGGGTCGATCCGATCACCGAAGACGAAATGATCTGAGGAGAAGTTTTCAGCGTTCAGTTATTCAATCTTCGGGAGATGACACGAGCATTCATTCCTCTTTTGTTGGCGGGTTGGTTCGGGATGACCGGATCGGTGAAAGGACAGGAAATCGGAGGCATTCCACCCATCGAACGGCGACTTCCGCCCCCGGGGATCGAGATTCCGGCCGAAACGTTGGTGACGTTCGACAAGCGCCTGGAGGAGTTTCTGGAGAACGCGTGGAGCGTGGGAAATCATCCCCTGGCGCCGGACGTCGAAGTTTTCGGGAAAGCGGTGAAACTGGCTTTGCGGCATGGAGAGATCTATTCCGAGAAAGAGCTGCCGCTCCTGACCGAGATGCTGGACCTCGGCGAAGAGAGGCTGGCGCAGTTGGAAAAAGAAACCACGCCCTGGACCGATCAACGCGGGCTCGTGGTGCGGGGTTATCGCTCTCGGATTGATGGATCCGTGCAACCCTATGGAATCGAGATTCCCGAGAAACTCGATCTCACCAAGCCGGTGCCGATGCTGGTCTGGCTGCACGGTCGGGGCGACAAGACGACGGACATCCACTTCATCAAGCGGTGCCTGGGCAAATCGCAGGCACTGGGAGGCAAGGTGCCTGATCAGCAGGAAGCGATCATCGTCCACCCCTTCGGTCGCCATTGCGTCGGCTGGAAACACGCCGGCGAAATCGATGTGTTCGAAGTGATCGAGCAGATGAAAGCCCACTATCCCATCGATCCCGACCGGATCGCTCTCGCTGGATTTTCCATGGGCGGTGCGGGCGCCTGGCACATCGGCGCGCACTACACCGATCATTTCTGCGCCATTCACACCGGCGCCGGTTTTGCCGAGACGGCGCGCTACAATGGGCTGACTCCCGAAACCTATCCTTCCATAGTCGAGCAAACCTTGTGGAAAGTGTACGACGTGCCCAACTATGTGAGAAATTTCTCCAACGTCCCGTTCCTGGCCTACTCGGGCGAAGTGGATAAGCAGAAGCAGGCCGCCGACCTGATGGCCGAGGCGTTTGCCGCCGAGGGGATGGAGATGAGACACGTCATCGGTCCCGGCATGGGCCACAAATATCACGACGATTCCGTGAAGGAGATCTGGGCGTGGTTGGAGGAATGCTGGAAAAAGGGGCGTCCCAAGGCGCCGAAGTCCGTCCACCTGCAAACGGAGACGCCGCGCTACGGGAAGATGTTCTGGGTGAGGGCACTTGGACAGGAAAAGATCTGGCAGGACACGCGGATCGATGCCGAGAAGACCGGAGCGTCAGAGATCGAGTTGAAGACAAAGAACGTCGCCCTGCTACAGATTGACGATCCCGAGGGCAAGGATCTCGCTGGGACGTCGCTGACCCTCGACGGGCAGAAGTTGAAGGTGGAATCGCCCGGCTTTCCCGTATCTTCGGTGCGCCTTCAGAAAGCGGACAATGGTTCCTGGGAATGGGGCGAACCCGAGGCTTTGCGGAAAGTGGCGGGACTTCAGGGACCGATCGATGACGCTTTCCTGGAACCCTTCGTGGTGGCTGGGCAGAGTTCCCCTTCCGCCAACGCGAAAGTGGAGCGGTGGACGAAGTTCGAGTTCAGCCATTTTGCGGAACGCTGGCTCGCCCTGATGCGAGGGGAGTTGCCGGTTCGCGATGTGGAGGAAGTCAATTCCGTCGACGTGAAAGAGAAAAACCTGATTCTCTGGGGCGATCCCACGACCAATCCCCTGATCGCCGAGATGGCCGACGGCCTTCCGGTGAAATGGGAAGACGGCAAGATTCGTCTCGGCGATCAGAGCTGGTCCGCCGCCGATCACGTGGCGGCCTTCGTGTTTCCCAATCCGCTGAATCCCGAGCGTTACGTGGTCATCAACAGCGGGCTCACTTTCCGCGAAGGCCACGACCGGACCAACTCGTTGCAGAATCCCAAGCTCGGCGACTGGGCCATCATCGCCCTGGACACCGATCCCGACGCGGAAAAACCCGGCCGCATCGAGGCGAACGGGTTTTTCGACGTGGACTGGAAGCCGATTCCGAGTGCCTCCGAGTGAGATCGGAAAAACTGGCTATTTGAAGCGTACGGTGACCTGTTCCTGGGTCTCCATTTTCACGCCCTCGATTTTCTTCACCTTTTCCATCATGGCCTCAATCTGGGCCTGGTCCGGCTGTTGTCCCTGCAGCGCCTGGGCTTCTTTGACGATTTGTCCGAAGTTGGGATCCGTCATCATCTTGCCGGGTTCCATGTCGCTCATGGTGATGAGCGTGTCATCGACATAGGTCGCGTTCGTTTCGGCGATCTCGCCATCGATGCGAATGAAGTAGGCGATGCGCATACCCTGGAACATTCCCGCCGCCATCTGCATGGCCGCCGCCGGATCGATCTGGGCGCCATTGGGACCGCCCAGCGGACCGCCGCCCGCAAGGCCGCCACCCGCTTCTCCGATTTCGCTGATCGTGTCCGGGGACACGCCGGTGTCGATCGTGAGAACGCCATCCGCCATGGTGAATTTCACGGGAGATTCAATTTCCTTGCCCTCTTCTTTCTGCGCTTCGATGGCGGCCGCAGCCGCGGGATTCGATTTGGCCAGATCGTCAAACGGCCCGGGCGGTTCGGAGGGATTGAATTTCAGCTGATTGATGTCCTCGAAACGATAGACGACCAGGTAACCGTCCCATCCACTGGCATTCTTGCCCATTTCGTGGCGTTCGTAGGTGACCCCTTTTCCGTAGCTGGCGGCATCGGATTCCAACGATTCTTTCGTCGGTTTCAGGAGATCGTCGGCGCTGGGAGCGGGAGAGGGAGGCGCGCCTTCAGCACCGGAGAACTGGGCCGCGAGACCGTTCATCATGCCGAGCATGCCGGTGACCTGCGGCGAGAAATAGTAGCGGGCGAAGATTTCGCCACTGCCGTCCTTCGCCACGCGAATGACGGTCGAGTTTTCCATGCAGGAAGTCAGGAATAGGCCGGCCATCGCAAGGCCCGCCAGGGAGAGAGTTCGGAACGTTGAGGAGATCATGCGGAAATCATCCTAACGCGACCCGGGATTCCTGCCAAGAGTCGAAACCGCCACTAATCCGCTGAGGCGGCATTCGGCCAGTATTCGGCGATCTTGGCGCGCACGAAGTCGACGCTGCGGGCGAGTTGGTCCATGCCATCCACGCCGTCCTCGATGCTGATCCAGTTTTCGAAGGGGCGTTCCCCCTTGCCGAATCCGGCGTCGCGCAAGATCGAAAAAATCGCGTCGTAATCGTTCAGGCCTTTGCCGATTTCGCCGTGGCGCAGACGCTTGGCGTAGCCTTCGGCGCCGCCTTCCTCGCGGCGGAGATCTTCGAGAGTGCCCTCGGACAGGTAGCGATCGCTGGCGTGCATGGTCACCACCCGCGGGGCGACGCGGCGGAGCAGTTCGATGGGATCTTCGCCCGCCAGGTAGGTGTTCGACGGGTCGTAGTTGACCCCGAAATTCGGATGATCGAGTCGGTCGACGATTTCGCTGAAAATCTCCATCGGCTGAGCGAACTCGGGATAGCTCCAGAAGTCGTCCTTGTAGTGGTTCTCGATGATCAGCGTCACGCCCTTGTCCGCGGCGTAGGGGAGGCAGGCCTGGATGCATTCGACCGTGTATCGGATACCTTCTTCCCGCGCGAGGTGGGGGCGGTTCTGGCCGCTGAGTACCCGGCAGTACTGACCGCCCAGCTTGGCGATCATCCGGATCCACGCCTTTTGCTGCTGGACCTGTTCGGCGCGGAAATCGGGATCGGGATGGGTGAAATCCGGCGAACAACAGAGCATGGGAATGCGGAGATCGTAGTCTTCCACCCGTTCGCGGATCGGCGCCCAGTTCGCCTCATCAGTCATCTCGAGGAATCCCGCATACCACTCCAGGCCGTCAACCGAAAGCGCGGATGCCTCGTCGACCCACTGGGCCATCGAAACTGAGCCGTCTCGGCACAGTTGTTGCATGTATAGCTTGGGAAATACGGCGAGCAGAGGTCTGGATCCCATAAGCCTGCGAGTCTACACCGAAGCCGATGTTTGCGCCAATGGGCGATTGTGACATTCCCCGCTTCGCTCGAGCTCGAAGCGCGTGCCCACCTGCCCCGGTTTCGGCGCCAAAAAAAAGGCTGCCGTCATCCGGCAGCCTTTTCGCAGGTTTTTCTGGGGAAAAATCAGGTTCAAGTGACCTGAATCCAAATCAGCGCTTGGAGAACTGGAAGCGCTTGCGGGCACCCGGCTGGCCAGCCTTTTTGCGCTCCTTGGCGCGGCTGTCGCGGGTGAGCAGACTCTCTTCGCGAAGCGCTTCGCGATGGTCGGGATTCAGTTTGAGAAGAGCACGGGAAATGCCGAGCCGGATGGCGTCGACCTGACCGTTGATGCCGCCGCCGCTCGCATTGATGCGAACATCGTACTGGTTGGCGGACTGGATCACGTGGAAAGGATAGAGAACCTGATTCTGAAGAGCCAGGGTCGGGAAATAGTCTTCGAAGGGGCGCCCGTTGACGATGATCTCGCCGGAACCGGGTTTCAGGGCGACTCGCGCGACGGCGGTCTTGCGGCGGCCGGTGGCGTTGATGGAGGCAGTATCGGTAGCCATGGGAAAGAAGGAAAGTTTCGTGAAAGATTGAGTCTCGGAATCAGTGAGATGATCGGGCCGTCGGCATCAATCAGAGGGTCACCGCTTCGGGCTGCTGGGCTTCGTGCGGGTGAGTGTCGCCGGTGTAAACCTTGAGTTTCTTGACGATCTGGCGACCGAGACGGTTGTGAGGGATCATGCCGTGGACGGCGCGCTCGACGATCAGTTCGGGACGGCGCTCGCGGAGTTTGCGGGCCGTTTCGCGCTTCTGGCCACCCACATAGCCGGAAAAGGAGGTGTAAACCTTCTGATCTTCCTTCTTGCCGGTCAGGCGGACTTCCTCGGCGTTGATGATGACCACGAAGTCACCACAATCGACATGGGGCGTGAAGATCGCCTTGTTCTTGCCGCGGAGTAGACGAGCCGCAGTCACGGCGACGTCGCCCAGGACTTTGCCCTTGGCGTCGATCACCCACCACTTGCGCTGGATTTCTTCGGCTTTGGCTGAGAAAGTTTTCATCTTTGCAAAAAAGGGTTCTCGCATCGGGTAGTTCCGCGTTGGTGTTTTCCAGCCGAGGGAGCCTGGGAGAACGCCGGTTTCATCGCACCCGATCGCGTGAAGGGCGGGAAATCTAGGACCGTTCGCGATGATGTCAAACGTTTTGGGAAAGGGAAATTGCGGGAATTTTTTCGCGCCTTTTTTGGCCCGGACTTTTGCCCTTGCGCCCGTTCTCATGCGTGATAATGCTGGGCGGTCCTTCCGGGGGTGAAACGTCGGCGCGCGCTCCGTGCCGAGCCCCCGCCTTCCGAGATTTTTCATTGCGTCCTGTCCTCCCATGAGCATTCAACGCGCCCTTATTTCCGTATCCGACAAATCCGGTCTCGAACCGCTCGTCCGCGGTCTCGCGGAGCGCGGCATCGCTATTCTCTCCACTGGCGGCACCGCGAAATTTATTCGTTCGCTGGAGATCGACGTCACCGACATCTCCGATTTCACCGGGTTTCCCGAACTGTTCGAGGGTCGGGTGAAGACCCTGCACCCCAAGGTCCATGGCGGGCTGCTGCATCGCCGGGACAAGGAGGATCACGTCAAGCAGGCCGAGGAAAACGACATTCTCCCCATCGACCTGGTGGTGGTGAATCTCTATCCGTTCGAGGAAACCGTCGCCAAAGAGGGCGTCACCCGCGAGGAAGCGATCGAGAACATCGACATCGGCGGCCCTTCCATGTTGCGTTCGGCGGCGAAAAACTACGATGCCGTCACCGTGGTAGTCGACCCGGCCGACTATCCCGTCGTTCTTGAGGAACTCGATGAACACGAAGGTAATACGACGCTGAAAACGCGTGAGAGGCTGGCCATCAAGGTGTTTCAACGCACGGCCGCCTACGATGCCGCCATCGCCGCCCACCTCAACGAGTGTCAGGAAACCGAAAGCAGTTTCTCCGTCTGCCTCCCGCTCGACCAGGAACTGCGCTATGGCGACAATCCGCACCAGAAGGCGTCGCTCTACGGCAATTTCAGCGATTACTTCAAGAAACTGCAGGGCAAGGAACTGAGCTACACCAACGTGCTCGATATCGCCGCGGCGGCGGAATTGATTCACGAATTTCGCCGGCCCGCGGTTGGCATCCTCAAGCACACCAACCCCTGTGGCGTGGGCGCGGACAGCGAAGACCTGCGGGCCGCCTGGGAAAAGGCCTTCGAGACCGACCGGCAGGCGCCATTTGGCGGGGTGATCGTCTGCAACCGCCCGCTAACCCTGAGCGTGGCGCGCGTCATCGCCGAGATCTTTACCGATGTCATCATCGCGCCCGAGTTCGAGACCGAGGCCCGCGCGCTGCTGAAGAAGAAGAAGAATCTCCGCCTCATCGAGATGGCCGAGAGCTACAAGGATCGCATCGCCGATCCCGTCATCCGCTCCGCGCCCGGTGGGCTCATGGTCATGGATGCCGATGCGGAGGCCCTGGGGCTCGATCATATCGAGGAGAAAGTCGTCACCGAACGGCCTCCCACCGCCGACGAGATCGAGGCGATGCGCTTCGCATGGCGCATCGTGAAACACGTGCGCTCGAACGCCATCGTGTTCGCCGGCAGCGATCGCACCCTCGGCATCGGTGCCGGTCAGATGTCACGCGTGGACTCCTGTCGCCTCGCCGTCTGGAAGGCCGAACAGGCCGGGCTCGACCTACACGGTTCCGTCGTCGCCAGCGACGCCATGTTCCCCTTTGCCGACGGCCTCATCTCCGCGCTCGAAGCGGGGGCCACGGCCGCCATCCAGCCCGGTGGATCGATCCGTGATGAGGAAGTCATCAAGGCCGCCAACGAACGCGGCGCCGCGATGGTCTTCACCGGTCACCGGCATTTCCTGCATTGAGCCGGAAACTCAATACATCATCGCCTCGGACGGTTCCGGGGTCGGAACCATCGAGTCCACCTGGATGAGGGGAATGATGTCTCCCTCTTCTTCCGAATAGTGGATTTTGCCGGTCACTTTGACCCAGCCGAGTTCTTCGTGTGCGGGCGGTTTCGCTCCGAACTCGATGGGAATCGAAAGGGGGCGGGCGTCGGCGGCGCAGCATTCGATAAACAGGCGGAAGAGTTTCAGGCGATTCCCGTTCGGATTGTGCTGCGTTTCCTCCATCACCTGCGCCACCGTTTCCACCGGGATGCCTTCCATGACGTGCATGAGTTCCTCGTCACCGGCGGTGTAGAAGATCTGGGGCACATCGAGGAGAAACTTTCCTTCGCTGTTCTTAGGCACCATTCGTTCCAGGTCGGCCATGGTGAAACTACCCCATTCGGCGCCGCCATCGCCGGATGAATCCGCGCCGGAGGGAGGCGTGTCTGCCGCCGTGTTTTGAGCAGCGGGGGTAGCCTCGGCTCCGGGAGGCGCATCGGCGGCGGCTGATGCTTCGGGAGAAGTTTTCGACGGGGGAGTCGAGGCGGCCGCGACGGTTTGCTGACCGGCGGCGTTTGCCTTGGCCTTCGCGGCCCGCTTTTCGGCGAGGCGCAGTTGCTGGATCTCCCGCTCGATCTTGCCCCATTTCTGGAGGTACTCGGAGCTGAAGCTGTCCTTGGAAAAACGCGCCGCCATCAGCAGCGGTATCGTCAGCACGATCACCGCGGTCAGGATTGCTGACGTCGGTTGCTCGTGATCGTGTAGCTCGTGATCGTGTAGCTCGTGCCCGTGCTCTTGGTGATCATGGTCATGACCGCAACAGGCGTGGCCGTGATCGTGTTCGTGATGATGATGATGATCGTGGCCGCAGTCGTGGTGATGCTCATGTCCATGCTTGTGATCATGATCATGCCCGCAGCACCCGTCGCCGTCTCCATCGCCGTGATCGTGGGTGCAGACTTCGCGGCGTTTCATCGTGGCGAAATTGAACAGTCCGACCACGCACAGCCCCATGCCGGCCACCAGCGCCCAGGTACGGAATCGCTTGTCGACGTGATTCTCGATCCGGCCGGTGGCGTAAAAGGTGACGAAGGTGCCGCCCCAGAGCAGCAGCACCAGGACGGCGAGAATCTGGAGAATCTTTCGGGCTTTCATGACTTCCGATCGGGTTGGGGGAGTGGCATTCGCGGGTCAGATGACGTGGATCCAGAAATAACAGAGAGCGCCGATGACGAGGAACAGTCCGATGGCCATTCCGGTGACGAAGCGGCGCTTGAATACGGAAAGATACATGAAGACCAGCTTCACATCCATCATGGGTCCGAAAACGAGGAAGGCGAGCTTGGCCGAGAGCGGGACGGGGAAGTTCGCGGCGATGAAGGCGTCCGAGGTGCTGCAGAGGGACAGGACGAAGGCGAGCACCATCATCAGGTTCACCCCGATGTATTCGCTCTGGTTGAAGAGCACCACGAGATCGTCGGTGACGTAGGCCTTGAACAGCGACGTGATGGCGACCCCGATGCTGAAATACATGCCCGTGTCCACGAAGTCGCGCATCGCCGTGCGCATGGCGTGGATGAGGCGATCGGAATGCGAGGGAGTGGGTTCTTCGGTTTTGGCCGTGGTGGGTGAAGTCACCCCGATACCTTGCATGGTGGCGCCAGTCGCGGAAACGGGGCGAAATTTGGGAGTTTCGATGTCCTTGGCCAGTTCGGGACGGAGGATGCTGTCGTTTCGCTTTTTGATCACCAACCAGCCCATGCCGACCGTGACAATGAAGGCGATGCCGATCCGGCTCAGCGTGACAAAGAGAGGTCCCGCCGTGCCGGCCTCATCGATCTGCCGCAGCAGGAATTTTCCCTGGCTGGTGCTGAAGGCATTGTAGGTGCTGATCATCACGATCGGATTGATGATCGGCGCCGAGAGCATGTAGGTGATGGCGCAGGAAACCGGGAGCCCCTTGCGGATCAGTCTCCGGATCACCGGGACGATGGCGCACTCGCAGACGGGAAAGATGGCGCCCAGAAGCGCGCTCACGATCACCGCCAGATGGCGATTCTTCGGCAGCCAGCGATCGATCAGGCCCGGCGGCAGATAGGCATCGATGAATCCCGAGATCAGGGTGCCGAAAAAGATGAACGGCGCCCCCTCCAGCACGATGCTGAGAAACAAATAGCAGAAATCGGTGAACGAATTGAGTCCGGAGGAGTCCATCAGGGGGAAAGGAAAAAGAACATGCCGGGCGGTTCGGGCGACGGTATCGTGATCGCGTTCCGTTCCGATTGCAAACACTCCAACAGGGTACGGTCGGCGACCTGACCCTCTTGAATGCGACGAAAGAATGCCCGTTTCCGAGCCGTAGCCGATGAAGCCTGAGTCGGCGGAATTCGCGGAGAATTCACGCCGACTTCATCCGTGGCGCGAAAACGCCAGCGATTCTTCCCCCAGATGAAAGACCCGACACGACTCTACAACCGACGCAATTTCCTTCGCCTCGGCTTCTACGGTTCCGGAGCCGGCATGTTCGGCTATGGCTCGCTGATCGAGCGCCGCACGCCGCGAATCGAGCGAGTGACCTGCCCGCTGCCGGCGCGTCACGCGGGGCTGGACGGGCTGAAAATCGCGGTGATGTCGGATTTTCACCACGACGAATTTCACGATGACACCCTGATCGGTGGCGCGGTGGAGACGATGAATTCACTGAAGCCGGACGTGGTGTTTTTCCCGGGGGATTTCATCAGCCGTGACGTTTCGGGCATGGATGCGCTGGTGGGCCATTTTCAGAAAATCGAGGCGAGGGTCGGCGCCTTCGCCTGTCTGGGAAATCACGATCAATGGAACGCGCCGAAGGGCGTGGCGAAGCGGTTAGAGCAGGGGGGCGTTTCGGTTTTGAAAAATGCCGCCACCGAATTGAGAGCGCCCAGGACAGGCGAGCGATTCGTCCTCGCGGGACTGGAGAGCGCGTGGTCGGGTGACCCGGATCTGGCGAAAACGTTGCGCGGCATGAACGGTGATGTGCCGGTGCTTCTCGGCTGGCACGAGCCTGATCCTTTCGATACGATCACGGATGGTCGGGTGCTGCTCCAGATGGCCGGTCACACGCACGGTGGTCAGGTCTGCGCGCCCTTTTACGGAGCGATCCGTCTGCCGCAGTATGGGAGAAAATATGTGGCCGGACTCTACGGTGACGAGAGGGCTCGACTCTACGTGACTCGCGGGATCGGGTCGATGGGCGTTCCGGTTCGATTTTGTTGTCCGCCTGAAATTTCGCTGGTCACCCTGCGCGCCAAAACCGGAGATGAGGATGCAAACAGGGCGTGATTGAGTAGAATAAGAGAGACGGCGGAAAAGCTTGACTCAGATACCGCCGCCAAACGTCCAAGGAATCATGAAACGCAGCAACTTCTGGATTGGCATCGCGGCCGTCATCGTCACGACGACCGCCACCTTTTCTCCTTCGGCCATGGCCCAGCGCGAACGCGGTCTGTCCGCGCGGGGCGCCCTCGACCTGATCTCCGAGCGCTTCGGCGCCGAGCGAGTGGAATGGATCGTGGAAATGCGCGGCTGGGACGGTGTTCCCGAGCCCGAGGAATGGGAGGTCGATGTCTGGGATCCCCGGTCCCGCTACCAGGTGCGCGAATACTGGGCCGGCGACCGCGAGGCCACCAACGAGGGCAGCACGGACGATTACTACCCCGCGAGGTCCCCGTTCGGTTTCATCCGGACCACGGACCTCAAGCTCGACAGCAAGGCGGCCTTCGTCATTGCCGAGGCCGAGGCGCGCAAGGCGAAGATGGGGTTCGACGCCCTGAACTACACCCTGCGATGCCGGGAGTTCTCGCGGGAACCGGTGTGGACGCTGGAATTGCTCGATGCGAGCGGCGGCATGGCCGGGAAAGTCTATATTTCCGGTTCGACCGGCGAAGTGTTGCGAACGGTCTGGATCTTCCGGGGCGAACGCGGATCGCCCGGCGGCGGTCCCCTGATCGTCGATTCGGCGGCCCCACGCGAGGGCGGCGAACATGCGTCGACCGGGGCGCGCTCCGAGCCCGCGACCGGTGATCGCTACGAAAATCAGCCGCCACTGCGCCGCTACAATCCGGCGGAAGATGAGCCGGATCCGCTGGCGCCTTCACCGAAGCCGCCGATGACCGAAGAGCCCGCGCAGAAACCACCTGTTCCCCCTTCGAGCAGCAACCAGGGAACCGATACCCGCATTCCTCCTCCGCCGATTCCTCCGGCACCGTGAGCGATTTTCCTCAGACTCGAATCTGGGGAATCGCCGCAAGGAGCGTCCGTGTATAGGTCGCTTCCGGGTTCTCGAAGACGCGATTCGCCTCGCCGATTTCGACGATTTTGCCCGCCTGCATCACGGCGATCCGATCGGCGATGTAGCGCACCACGGCGAGATCGTGGGAGATGAACAACATCGTCAGGCCGAGATCGCGCTGCAGAGCCTTGAGGAGATTCAGGATCTGAGACTGGATGGAAACATCGAGGGCTGAAACCGGCTCGTCGGCGATGACGAGTTTTGGCTGCGGCGCCAGGGCGCGGGCGATCGCGATGCGTTGGCGCTGGCCGCCGGAAAATTCGTGCGGATACTGGCGCATGAAGCGGGGCTCGAGACCAACGCGTTCCATCAGCGCCCCGATTTCCCTGGTCAGGGCGTCACCCTTGAGTTTCGGGTTTCGCGTTCTCAGGGCTTCCGCCAAGGTGCTGAACACCGTCATCCGCGGATTCAAGGAGGCGTAGGGATCCTGAAAGATCATCTGGAAATCCAGCCGGTGGTTCCGCATCGCTGCCGATGGAAGATCTGCGAGGTTTTCACCGTCGAGGATAATGCGTCCACTCGTCGGACGCAGCAATTGCATCACCAGACGCGAGAGGGTCGACTTGCCGCAGCCGGATTCCCCGACCAGTCCGAGGATCTCTCCGTGCTCAATGGAAAGTGATACGCCATCGACCGCTTTTACCACATCGCTTTGCGTTCGGAGCAGGCCCGAGCGAACGGGGAAGTGCTTGGTCAGATTCTCGAGTTGGAGATAGGCGGACATCGGCTCTGATTCCTATTTTTTCAGGGGACCGAGACATCCAGGGCAATCCTGAACCCAGTGCCCCGGCGTGATCTCCGTCAATTCGGGGCGACGGTCGGTGAGGCATTGATCCCGGGTTTCCGTCTCGCAGCGGGGCGCAAAGGCACAACCGGCGATCTCCTTTCGCAGATCGGGTGGGCGACCAGGGATGGTGTAGAGTTTCTCCCCTTTGGTTTGCAGGGCCGGGATCGACGCCTGCAGGGCGCGGGTGTAAGCGTGGCGAGGATCGGCAAAAAGATCGCGCACCGGGGCTCGCTCGACCAGCCGGCCCGCATACATCACGTTGACGAAATCACAGACCTCGGAGACCACCGCGAGATCGTGGGTGATGAAAATGACGGCGCTTCCGAGTTCTTCCTGGCGCGTCTTGATCAGGTCGAGCACCTGGCGCTGGATAGTGACGTCGAGCGCGGTCGTGGGCTCGTCGGCGATGAGGATTTCCGGCCTGGTAATCATCGCCATCGCGATCATGACACGCTGTCGCATGCCGCCTGAGAATTCGTGCGGGTAGCTGTGGATGCGCTTCGCCGGGTCGGGAATACCGACAGCATCCATCTCGGCGATCGCTTTTTCCAGAGCGTTCGACTTGCTGAGACCTTCGTGAATGCGAAGCGGTTCGGTCAGCTGGGTGCTGATTCTCAGGAACGGATTCAGTGAGGTCATCGGATCCTGAAAAATCATCGAGATCCGCTTGCCGCGAATCGCAGCAAGTTGCTTCTCAGAAAGCTTCAACAGATCCTGTCCATCGAACATGGCACGTCCGCCCTCGATCCGCCCGGGAGGCATCGGGATCAGGCCGAGCAGCGAATAGCAGGTCACCGATTTCCCCGAACCCGATTCGCCGACTATTCCGACCGTCTGGCCTTTCTCAACCGAAAACGAAACCCCGTCCACCGCCCGCACGACGCCGTTGCGGGTGTGAAACCAGGTCTTCAGGTTGTCGACTTCGAGTAGAGGCATGGAGAAATCAGTCTTTGGAAGCCTTCGGGTCGAGCGCGTCCCGGAGGCCGTCGCCGAGGAAGTTGAGGGAGAACAGGGTCACCGAGAAGAAGAGGCCCGGTATGATCAGCAGTGACGGCTGAGTCTCGAGAAAGTTGGCCCCTTCCTTGATGAGGATGCCCCAGGAGCTGTTCGGTGCTTCGACGCCCATGCCGAGGTAGGAGAGCGATGCCTCGTAGAGAATGAAGCTCGGAATCGTCAGGGTCGCGTAGACAATGGCGGTGCCCACGGTGTTGGGAACGATGTGCCGGAAGAGGATCCGCCGGTCGGAAAGGCCGAGCGAGCGGGCTGCCTCGACGAATTCCTGATTCTTGATCGAAAGGATCTGGGCGCGGGTGATCCGGGCGAGTGTCAGCCAGCCGAGGGCACCGATGGTGATGAAGAGGGGGATGATGTTGGCAAAACGGAACACGAACTCCTTGTTCCAGCCGAAATTCTCCACCGTCCATCCGGCGAGATCGGTGACGAGTCCGGCGATGACGACCTTGAGAATGATGACCAGCACGAGAAAGGGAATGGCATAGAGGGTGTCGACGATTCGCATCAGGAGCGAATCGGGACGCCCGCCCATGTAGCCGGAGACGGCACCGTAGCTGATCCCGATGAGCAGGGTCACTGCTGTAGCCACGAAGCCGACGAGCATGGAAATCTGGCCGCCGTAGAGAATACGTGAGAACAGGTCGCGTCCCAGTTGATCGGTGCCGAGCCAGTGTTCGGCGGAAGGTGAGGCAAACTTGTTGGTCAAATTGATCACGTTCGGATCCGTGCAGAACCACGCCACCACGAAACAGAGGATCACCACCGCCGTCAGTAGCCAGAGGCTGATCATGGCGACCCGGTTCTTGCGCAATCGCAGCCAGGCATCCCGGCCCAGCGAGGTGCCCTCGACCAGGTCGTCGTCGGTGATGTGGTTCAACTTTACGCGGCTCATCGGCGGGAGTGTCAGCCGTCCAGTTCGGCGATGCGGACGCGCGGGTTGAGGAAGCCGACGAGGAGGTCGGCGACCAGGTTCATGATCACAACGAGGAAGCCATAGAACAGCGCCAGGCCGAGGACGAGGAACTCGTCTCGGTCGACGATGGCATTGACGAAATGCTGACCCATGCCCGGCACCTGGAAGATGGATTCGACGATGAAGGATCCCGAGATCAGCGTGGCGAAGGCGGGTCCGATAAAGGCGACCGACGGGATCAATCCACCGCGCAGCGCGTGAACGATCATGATGCGGCCGGTCGAGAGTCCCTTGGCGCGAGCGGTGCGGATGTAGTCCTGCGAGAGAATCTCCAGCATCCCGCCGCGCGTCAGCCTGGCGAGGTAGGCGGCAGTGGCGAGACCGAGGGTGATGGCGGGCAACACGATATCGATCGGTGAATCCCAGCCCGCGATTTTCAATATCGGAACGCGAGTCGCGATTCCGATCTGGAGTAGAGGACCGATCACGAAAGAGGGCACGCAGATGCCCACCATCGCGATCGCCATGCCGGAATAATCGACCCAGGAGTTTTTCCGAAGCGCCGAAATCACCCCGATCGGAATGGCGAGCATGACGGCGAAAATCAAGGCGCTGATGCCGAGAACGAAGGAGGCGGGAAAGGCTTGGGCAATGATCTCGACAACGGGACGCCGTTTCTTGATCGAATAGTTGAACGATCCTTTCAGCAGCACTTCCTTCGGATAGTTCAGGTACTGGACGAAGAGCGGATCGTTGAGTCCCGACTGCTCCCGCATGTTCCGCTTCACATCTTCGGGAATGTTCTTCTCGCCCGTGAAGGGATCACCCGGCATCGCCTTCACCAGGAAAAAGGTGATGGTGTAGAGAGCGAACAGCACCAGGAAACCCTGAAAGATTCGGCTGGCGAGGTAGCGAAGCATGGGACAGGAAGCTCGGGACGCGGAAGTGTGGGGAGTGTGACTTACTGGTGGCTGCTCTCCAGGCTCACAAACTTGAAAGGATGGTTGTCGAGCAACAACGGATGCCAACCCTTCACGTCGGAATGGAGCAGGTAATTGCGGGTGTACCAATAGAGCGGAAGGATGGGGCGTTCTTCCAGTAGGAGACGCTCCGCGTCCTGCAGCTTCTGGTAGCGGGCCAGGGGATCGGCGATCTGCTCGGCTTCGCGGAGCATGCGTTCATAGTCGCGATTGAACCAACCGGTACGATTGTTCCCGCCGTCCTTCAGCCACATGTCGAGAAATGTTGTGGGATCGAGGTAGTCGCCGATCCAGCCGCCCGCGGCGAGATCGTATTCCTTTTTGAACATGGTGGACAGGTAGGTCGCCCACTCCATCTGATCGATGCCAACGGAAATGTTGAGGTGCTCTTTCCACATGCCCTGGAGCGCTTCGGCGCCCCGTTTGGCGGACTCACGATCGGTGGTCAGAAAACGGATGTCGGGAAAACCTTTCCCGTCCGGATAGCCAGCCTCGGCGAGAAGCCGGCGGGCCTCTTCGGGATCGAAGTAAACGAGATCGGGCGACTGGTACTCTCCCGAAGGCGGGACCAGTCCGCGCGCCGGCTGCTGCCCGCCCTGGAGGATATTGTCGATCACGGACTGCCGGTCGATCGCGAGGGAAAGCGCGAGGCGAACCTTGGGATTGCTGAGCGGTGAGCGGGTGACATTGCAGCGGATGAAGTAGCTGCCGAGATAGAGTTCGTTTCGCAGTTCCTTGGGAAAATGCTCGCGGCTATAGGCGATGAGTTCCGGTCCGAGAGCGTAGGTCGCGTGAAGCTGATCGTTGAAAAACATCCGCGCTTCCGTGTAGACATTGGAGATCGGGAAGTAGCGAATCGCGTTGAGTTGGACGGTTTCGGCATCCCAGTAGCGTGGGTTTTTCACGATCTCGATGTGATCGTTGATCCGCCACGATTTCAGGGTGAAGGCACCGTTTGACACCAGGTTGCCAGGCAGGGTCCAGTCGGTGAAACGGCTTTCCTCGGCGCCGAACTGGTGAATGACGTGCTCCGGAAGAGGGAACCAGGTGTAGTGCTTGGTCAGCTCCGGAAGGAAGGGCATCGGGCCGCGCAGCTTCACCTCCAGCGTGTGATCGTCCGGCGCGGTCGCGGCGACGCCGATCCGGTCCCAGAGCGATTCTCCCGATTCGTCGAAGGCGACGAGATGGTCGATCAGGAAGCTGCGGGTATTCTCGGGAATCGATTCCGGCCAGGAGAGAAGCGACGGATCCGCCTTCAGCTGCCGCAGTTCGTCGGTGGAAAGATGATCCAGGCCCTTCTGGTCAAAACTTCCTTCGGCCGCTTCCGGGTTTCCCGACAGATTCACTTCCTTTTCGACCGTTTCCCAGGGCGTTGGCAGCTCGGGATCTTCGGCGCAGATCACCTTCGATCGGTGCTCCTGATGAAAGTCCTCCGCTCCGATGATGTAGTAGAGCATGAAGGAATATTCGGAACCCAGGCGCGGATTGAGAATGCGCTGGAAGGCGAAGATGAAATCGTGGGCAGTCAGCGGATGACCGTCCGACCACTGTGCGTCCTTGCGGAGATGAAAGGTCCAATCCGTGAAGCGCTCGTTGGCCTCCCAGGATTCCGCCACGCCCGGCAGAGGTTTGCCGTTTTCGGAAGGGTGCTCCACGCAGAGTCCCTCGAAGAGCGCCCGGATGATATTCGATTCGATGACGCCCGAGACGAGGTGGGGATCCAGTCCCTGGGGTTCGGCGCCGTTTCCGAGAAGCAGCGTCTTTTCCGCCGTCGCCTTTTCCACCGGGCTCGGTCCGCCGCATCCCGTCAACGCCGCGATGGCCGCGAGGACGGCGGCACGGACGGAGTGGGGGAAGCGGATCGGCATGACGGGTAGTGTTTCCGATGCCGGACGTTTATCAATCGCGAACTGACCGAAATCCCGGAATGCGGACTCAACAGGGTATGGTCGCGGACCTTACCCTGTTGGGTGGAGCGCGTCTTTCGTAGATTCGACTTCAGTCGAATTGCCGCACGAAAGGGGTGGCGGCTTCGCGGATTCGGCTGAAGCCAAATCTACGGCTTGGAGCTTTGAATTTGATGAATGGCCATCTCCATCAGTTCCGCCAATCGAATCGATCGCTGGTGAGGGTGGCCGGGGCATTCCAGGTGTCCGGCGTCGAGAGCGCCCATCACTGCCTCGATCTCTGCGCCTACCATTCCGCTGTCTTCAGCCTCGAACATTTCCGAGCGACCATCAGCGCGATTGAGAATGGCGGTTTGGGCGGTGTGGAATTTCGGGATTTGGATCGAGCCAGCGGTGCCGAGAATCACGGCGTCCATGCTCTCGTGAGATTGAAAGGAGGCGGTCAAAGCGGAACACGCGCCGTTCTCGTGGGTGAGCGAGATCGCGACGGTGTCTTCCACGCCGGTCTCGGTGAGGTGCCCGGTGGTTTTCAAATCGCAAATTTTGCCGCCCAGAAAATGGCTGAGGAAAATCGGGTAGATGCCGACATCCAGAACACAACCGCCACCCAGTTTCGGATTCATCAGGCGATCGTTGGGATCATCGGGACCGGAAAAGCAGAAGTCCGCCCGGATCAGTTTCACGTCTCCGATTTCGCCGGCCGCGATCCATTGCCGGGCTCTCTGAATGGCGGGGAGAAAGGCGGTCTTCATGGCCTCCATCAGGAAAACGCCGCGCTCGCGGGCGAGTTCGCAGAGCGTCCGGGTCTCGGCGGCATTCACCGTGAGTGGTTTTTCACACACGACGGCTTTGCCGGCTCGCATGGCCAGTTCGGCGATCCCGCGATGAAATACATGCGGCACGACGATGTAAACGATCTCAACCTCCGGGTCGTCGACGAGGGCCTGGTAGGAATCGTGGGATTTCTCGAAACCGAAGTCGGCGGCGAACTCCCGGGCGCGGGTAGGATCTCTTGAAGCCACTGCCACAGGCCGGGCGCGATCGTTCAGGATCAGTTCCGAGGCAAACTCCCGGGCGAAACGTCCCGGCCCGATCAATCCCCAGCCCCATTTTCTGCGCGGTTCGTTCATGCGGGAACAACCACCGCCGTTCGCGCCGATGCTTCAAGCGGTTTCATGAGAGACGAAGATTTTTGCTTAGGATAAAAATTAACTTTCCGTATTGCGGGACAAAGCGGCATTTTTGCCTATCTTGATTTTCCGCAGAGATGCCAACTTTGAAATTTGAATGAGGATTCTTTCAACGTCTTCGTAACGGATTCGAGCCTTCCGCGTCCAAAAGTTACGGACTGAGATTTATGCGTTTATTTTCCACCGATATCGACGGAACCATCTATGACGGGCCTGAGAGCGCGGCCCTTTTTTCCAAATACTGGACCTCTCTGCGAAGCGCCGGGAGTACGCCCCTGCTGGTTTACAACACGGGCAGGGCGATCGATGAAACGAAACGATTGGTCGAGGAAACCGACTTACCCGAACCGGATTTTCTGATCTGCGGAGTGGGCACCGTGATTCATCAGGTCAGTGATTCCGAGAACTTCGAAGAGTGGGGCGAGCATCTGGAGCAGGATTGGAATTTCGACCTTGTGTGGGAAGTGGTCGAGGAACACGGCGAGCCGAGACCACAACCCGATCACTGCCAGAACCGGCACAAATGCAGTTGGTATTGGGATAATGCGGAGCCCGAAAATCTCGAGCGCCTGGTGGGATTGATCGAAGCGCGGGGAATTCGGGTGCAAGCCATCTATTCGTCGAATCGCGATCTGGATTTTCTGCCGGTCCGAGCCAACAAGGGCAACGCGCTAGCCTGGTTGGGAGAGAGGGTCGGGATCGGCAACGAGGCGATCGTGGTCGCGGGCGATTCCGGAAACGATGCGTCGATGTATGAAGTGGAAGCGGTGCGCGGCATTCTCGTGGCCAACGCCGAACTGGCGCTGGTCGAATCGGTTCGTAAGATTTCTCCCTATCACGCGTCACAGCCCTGTGCCGCCGGCGTGATTGAAGGATTGGATTATCACCGGCGGCCCATTGAAAGCGCTTCGGGTAACGAAGTGTGATCAGACATGATCGACAAGGAAAATCTCTACTTCGTTCATATTTCCATCCACGGTCTCATTCGAGGGGGCGACCTCGAACTTGGGCGCGACGCGGATACCGGAGGCCAGTGCAAATACGTGCTCGAACTGGTGCGGGCGTTGGCGGAACATCCGCGGGTCGGTCAGGTCGATCTGCTCACGCGACAGGTGATCGATCCCAAGGTCAGCGTCGACTATGCCCAGCCAGTCGAAGTGTTGGGCAATGGCGCCTACATCAAGCGCATCGCCGCGGGCCCACGCCGCTATCTCCGCAAGGAATCGCTGTGGCGATATCTCGATGCTTTTGTCGATCACGCGTTGGCGCAGTTCCGCGCCACTGGACGCCTGCCGGACATCATCCACGCTCACTATGCCGACGCCGGTTACGTAGGCAGCCGTCTGGCTTCATTGTTGGGATGTCCTTTCGTTTTCACCGGTCACTCGCTGGGGAGGACAAAACGCGAGCGCCTCCTGGAAGGTGGCAAGGAACCGGATTCGATCGATCGGCGTTACAACCTGGTGGCGCGAATCGAAGCCGAGGAGATGAGCCTGGACACGGCCGCGCTGGTGGTCACGAGTACTCAGCAAGAGGTGGATCAGCAGTATTCGGTCTACGACTTCTACGCCCCGGATCGGATGCGGGTGATCCCGCCCGGGGTCGATGTGAGTCGCTTTTCCCCGCCCGGCGAAGCGGAGATGCCGGATCGGGTGGTGAGCAAGATCGAGCGTTTTCTTGACGATCCCAGGCGACCGTCCGTGCTGGCAATTGCTCGCGCCGACGAGAAAAAGAATCTCGCCACCCTGGTGAAAGCCTTTGGGGAAAGCGAATCCCTGCGTCACCAGGCAAACCTCATTTTGATCGCGGGGAATCGGCACACCATCGGCGGACTCAACCCCGGTGCTCGGCGCGTCTGGACCGAGCTGCTCCAGTTGATCGACGACTACGATCTTTACGGGGCGGTTTCGATTCCCAAACAACATGAGCCGGATGAGATTCCGGCGATGTATCGCTACGCCGCATCGAAGGGCGGTGTCTTCGTCAATCCCGCCCTGACCGAGCCGTTCGGGCTCACGGTGATCGAGGCGGCGGCCTCGGGGCTTCCCGTGTTGGCGACGAACGACGGGGGTCCGCGAGACATCCTGGGAAATTGTCAGAATGGCGAATTGATCGATCCGCTCGATGTGCCCGCGATGACTCGGACCCTGGAGTCGGCGGTTGCTGATCGCGAACGGTGGAGTCGGTGGTCGAAAGGTGGACTGGAAGGAGTCTACGAGCACTACACCTGGCAGGGACACGTGAATCGCTACCTCGAGGAAACGTCCGGACTTCTCGAATCGATCGTGCAGCCGAATCTGATCACGGAGAAAAAGCGCACCGCGCTGCCGCTGGTCGATCGCATCATTTTCACCGGACTGAACGAAGACCTTCTCGACGGGGACGCGGAAGCGATCGACGAGGTCCGTCAGTTGGTGGAGGCCAACGTGGCACAACTCGGATTCGGCATTGCCAGCGGGCGCAGTTTGCCTGCGGCGCGCGAGTTGATCGAGCGATTTGGCCTTCCGCAACCCGATGTCTACATCACCCAGCTCGGGGCGGAAATTCACTACGGAGCGCGATTGGTTCCCGACGATTCGTGGGAGCGTCACCTGGCGCATCGTTGGGAGCCCGAAGCGATCACCGACGCGTTGGCTGACGTGCCCGGGCTGCGATTGCAGGAGGAAGAAGGCAGGCAGCATCGCTTCAAGATCTCCTACACCTGGGAGGCGGGCGTGGCCCCGCGGCGTCGGGAAATTCAGAAACGTCTCCGCGAGCGCAATCTGCCCGCGAAGGTTCTCCTCTCCGACGGTTTCTGGCTCGATGTGATTCCGCTCCGATCGGGGAAAGGACAGGCGGTGCGTTATGTGTCGATGCGTTGGGGCATTCCGGCGGACAAGATTCTCTACTACGCCCGTCGCGGGAGCGATCACGAGGCGCTGTCGGGACAATTCCTCAGCGTGCTTGGGTCGGATCATGCGCAGGAGTTGAAGCCTTCGCGGCGGCTTCCGCGAGTTTACCTTTCCGATCAGCCAAATTTCAGAGGCCTGCTCGAAGGCATCCGTGCCTACCACTTCGACAGCCACATTCGGATTCCCCGAAGCGCCCAAGGTTTGCCGGCGGATAGCGACGGACACGATGAGGCTGTTTTATCTCCCGACGTCGTCGTGCATGCTGACGATGAAGACTGAACCGTGAATCCGGTCCGAATCCTGCGGCAAACTCCCACAAAAGCTTTCCCCGATTACTCATGGAATCGAATACGCCCCTCCTCGCCGGCATTGAAGCCGGCGGCACGAAGTATGTCTGCGCTGTCGCCCAAACGCCCTCGGAGCCCCTGATGGAAGCCCGGTTCCCGACGGGTTCGCCGGAAGACACGGTCCGACAAGCGATCGAGTTTTTCCGTGAAGCGATGGCCAACTACGGGCCGATCCGGGCCATGGGAATCGGCACCTTTGGCCCGGCGGACATCAACCCCCGTTCGCCAGGTTACGGCGGCATTCTCACCACGCCGAAAGAAGGCTGGGCCGGGTTCAATCTGGTCAATGCGATTCGCGAAGGGCTCGACGAACCGGTGCCGATTGCCTTCGAAACAGATGTGAACGCGGCCGCGATCGGCGAGGCGGAATTCGGGGCGGGCATCCATCTTCGCAATCTCTGCTACGTGACGGTCGGGACCGGAATCGGCGGCGGTTTTCTCCACGACGGCCTGCCGCTGCACGGTCGGATGCATCCGGAGATCGGCCACATGATGATGCCCGATCTCGATGCCGAGTATGGCAAAAACACGAATGTCTGTCCGTTTCACGAATCCTGCCTGGAGGGACGCGCTTCCGGTCCGGCCATCGAAGCTCGCTGGGAAGCCGCCGGAGGCGATCTGCCGGAAGATCACCCGGCCTGGGATCTCGAAGCGAAATACCTGGCTCTCGGTGCCATCAACCTGACGGCGGCGTGGTCGCCCGATGCCATCCTGATCGGTGGCGGCGTCATGCAGCAATACGGATTGATCGACCGGGTTCGCCGCGAGTTCGAGACGCTGGCGGGAGGCTACTGGTCGCTGCCGCCGCTGGAACTGTATCTGCAAACACCCGCGCTCGATCAGCGGGCCGGCATTGTCGGTGCCTTGTCGCTGGCAAGGCGGTTGCTGTAAACGGCGAGCAATCTTTTGAGTCGCCCTATCGCTTCGGACTGAAAATCCGTCCAGAAATCGTTTATCATGCCCGTTTCCGAACTCCATTGCCGCGTCACGCTCGATCGCCTCAAACGGCGGCTCCACAGTCGTTTCCCCGAGGAATCGCGCACGCCGGAGTGGGAGGGATTCGAGTTTCGGCTGGAGGAAGAGTTTCCCAATCTCTTTCGGCACCTGCTGGAATTGTACGGGCACCATTTTGACTTTTTCTATCATCTCGAAAAACTGCTCGAGACGATGGCCACCATGTGGCTCGACCGTTTACCGGAGTTGAAGAGTTCAGACGGATTGCGCGAGGCGGAGCCGACGTGGTTCCAAGGTGGGCGCCTGATCGGGGCGATGGCCTACGTTGACCTTTTCGCCGGAGACCTCAAGGGCCTGCGGGAAAAGATTTCCTACCTCCAGGAACTGGGAGTCACCTACCTGCACCTGATGCCGATCTACCGGACTCCGGACGGCGATGACGACGGTGGCTATGCCGTCAGTAGCTATCGCGAGGTCGATGCCGACCTGGGGACGATGGACGAATTGCGGGAGCTGGCCGTGGAGTTGCGCCAGCACGGGATCAGCCTGGTGCTTGATTTCGTTTTCAATCACACATCTGACGAACACGAGTGGGCAAAGCTGGCCCGCGACGGCGATGAGATCTGCCAGGGTTATTACCTGATGTTCGATTCGCGGCAGGAACCGGACGAATATGAACGGCATTTGCGCGAAATTTTTCCCGATGAACATCCGGGGTGTTTCACTTATCTGACGCGCATCAAGAAATGGGTCTGGACCACTTTCCACACCTACCAGTGGGACCTGAATTATCGGAATCCCGAGGTCTTCAATGCCATGGTCGAGGAAATGCTCTTTCTCGCCAACGTGGGTGTCGAAGTGCTGAGGATGGATGCGGTGCCTTTCATCTGGAAACAGAAGGGAACCAATTGCGAAAATTTACCCGAAGCGCACCGGGTCATCGAAACCTTCAATCTCATCGCGCGCATCGTATGCCCGAGCATGGTCTTCAAATCGGAAGCCATCGTGGCGCCCGACGATATCAAGAGCTACCTCGGTCCGAATCAGTGCCAGATCTCCTACAATCCGCTGCTAATGGCGTTACTCTGGGAGAGTCTCGCGACACGGAACGCGCGTCTGCTTCGCTACTCCATGGAGCGTCGCTTCGCGCTGGAGCCGGGTTGCGCATGGGTGAATTACGTCCGCAGCCATGATGACATCGGCTGGGGTTTCGACAATCACGACGCGGAGACGCAGGGCATCAATCCCCATGATCACCGACGTTTCCTGAATGACTTCTACGTCGGCCGTCATCAGGCGAGCTTCGCGCGCGGCGAACCTTTTCAGGAGAATCCAGAGACTGGTGACGCCCGTGTTTGCGGCACCTGTGCCTCGCTTTGCGGGTTGGGAAAAGCGCTGGAAGAAAACGACGAGGAAGAGATCGAACTGGCTCTGCGACGCATCCTGCTCATCTACGGTGTTTCCTTCACCATCGGCGGCATTCCGTTGATTTATCTGGGCGACGAAATCGGGATGCTGAACGACTACGGCTATCATCAGGATCTCGAGAAAGAAGGCGATGCCCGATGGCTGCATCGTCCCTTCTTCGATTGGGAAAAAGCCGAACGTCGAACCGAAGCCGGCACCGTGGAGAATATTCTTCACGGCGGCTTCCTGAAGTTGGCCCAGATGCGGCAGAATAACGATGCTCTCGCCCGTGGAGAAACAGAGATTGTCGATGCGGGCAATGATCACGTCTTCGCTTTTTTCAGAACCACACCCGACCAGACGGTTCTCTGCGTCGCCAACTTCAGTGATCAGCCGCAGGTGGTCGAAGCGCCTCGCCTTCGCCAGCTCGGCTTGCGGAAGGCCCTGCTCGACATTGTCGCGGGCCAGACGGTCATCGCGGCGAAGCAGTTGGATCTCGAACCCCTCCAGTTCATGGTGCTGCTCAAACGCGGTCATTGAATCCGGACCAGACCCTGTTGAGTCCGGGCCCCAACAGGGTTGATCTCCGGTGCCAAGGGCCTGAAAACGGCAGTTGATGAGTTTCCTTTTCGCGGGCATTTTTGCGCTTCACCGTTTCTCCTCCTCCCGAACGCTCCCCCGAACCGCATGCGAGACTATTTCATCCGGCGTCTGCTCCTCGTGCCGATCACGCTCCTGGGACTGACGATGCTGGTGTTTCTCATCACGCGATTTGCTCCGGGCGGCCCCTTGGAGACGGCGTTGAAGGCGGCCACGCTCGGACAGAACGGCGAGGGTAATTCCAGCCGCGAGGGTAGCGGGGGAATCGACGATGCGGCCAAGGAGGCGCTCGCCAACTATTACGGTTACGACCAATCGGCGATCGGCGCCTACTTCGTCTGGCTGGGGCTCGCGCCGCGGGAGTTCAGCAAGGTGCAGGAGGATTTTCCCGCCGATGCGGACATGGTGCCGATGACCTTGCCTGGCACGGCGACCAAGCTTTCCGCCCACCGTGACGGGACCATCGAGATCGCCGAGGGACCGGACGATGCCTTGGAGGGATGGAAATACCGCGTCGAATCGCCCGAGGACGTGGCGGAGAAGTGGCGCCGGATCAATCCCGACTCGGAAACGCCCGAGTCATTTCCCCATCGCGCGGTGCTCTACAAGAGTAGCTTCAGTGGTCTGCTCCAGGGAAATCTTGGCGATTCGACGCGCTACAACGAGCCGGTCTGGGACATGATGGTGTCCCGCTTTCCCATCTCCCTTTACTACGGAATTCTGACGCTGATCATCACTTACGCGGTCTGTCTTCCGCTGGGCATTCTGAAGGCGATCAAGCACCGGACCATGCTCGACACGGCCTCGTCGGTGCTGGTGTTCGTCGGTTACGCGATTCCCGGCTACGTGCTCGGCGCTTTGCTGGTGGTTTATCTCGGGTCGCGCCTGGGATGGTTCCCCATCATGGGATTTGTCAGCGCCGATTTCCCCACGCTGAGTTTGTGGGGGAAGGTAAAGGACCTCGTCAATCACAGCGTGCTTCCCCTGATCTGCTATTTGGTCGGTAGCTTTGCCTTCCTGACCATGCTGATGAAGAACAGCCTGATGGACAACCTCGCGGCTGACTACGTCCGCACCGCCGCCGCGAAGGGACTGACGTGGCGCAAGGCGGTGTTCCGGCACGCGTTTCGGAACTCGATCATTCCGATCGCGACGACTTTCGGGCAGAACATCACCCTGCTCGTGGCGGGCTCGATCCTGATCGAGAAGATCTTCGACATCGATGGATTCGGCCTGCTCAGCTACAACGCCGTTCTCGAACGCGACTACACCGTGGTGCTGGGGACGCTCACGTTCGGGGCGTTCCTGATGTTGATTGGAAACATCATCTCCGACGTCCTGGTCGCGTTGATCGACCCCCGTGTGAGCTTCCGTTGACCCTTCTCATTCCTGCATGTTTCGGAAACTCGGCATCTTCCTGATTGCAATCGGCGCCCTCGCCATGGTTCTGCATGCCCTCGGGATTCGTTTCCCCAGTCTGAAATGGTTCTTTTCGGTCGGGGAAACTTTCGGCTGGGTGTCGTGCTCGATCCTGATCCTTGCCGGTCTCGCAATGGTTCTCTTTGCTCCGAAGGACTTTCGCCTCAGCCCCCAGGCGAAGCGGCAACTCCATCGGTTTCATTCCATCAAGCGGGGGTGGTGGTCTCTCCTCGCCCTGGGCTTTCTCGTTCTCCTGGCCTTGCTCGACAACCTCATCGTCGGGAATCGCGCCCTGATTGTTTCCTTTGACGGCAAGCTGACGTTCCCGGCCTTTGTCGATGCCATTCCCGCCACGGAGTTCGGGGAAGAAGGCGATGGCGAACCCAACTATCGCGCCCTGAAAGAGAAATTCCGCGAAGAGGACGCTGGAAACTGGGTAATCCTCCCGCCGGTTCCTTGGAATCCCACGCTGGATTCCGATGCCGAGCAGCGAGCGACGTTGATCGTGGGCGAGGACGGCATCGCTCGCATTGAGGGTTCCGGCGAGCCCTACTCCGGACTCGCTTCGACATTCTATGCCGATTCTCCCGAGACCAAGCGACAGGAAGCCCGCTACCGCCGCGGTTTGCTCGACGGTCCCATGGAAGGCTGGGATCGTGCCGGCAATTCCGTCGAGAAAGCGGTTTGGGAACAGGGCGAGGAAGTGAGCCGTGAAATCGTCGACCCGGCGAAGCTTGCCGACCTCGAATCCGCTGAGATCACGCTGCTGACCGTCGTTCGCTATCCTCCGGTCCCGCCCTCGTTCAAGGACAAGCATTTCCTCGGAACCGACACGAGTGGGAACGACATCCT
>JAGRPB010000465.1 GCA_020439945.1 Verrucomicrobiia bacterium | reverse complement strand
CGCCACCGGCACAGAAGATCACGCGCGAGGCGATGTTGCGGGCGAAATGCATGTCATGCGTCACGATGACCATCGGCATGGACTGTTGAGCCAACTGGATGATCACCTGCTCGACCTCGACGACCAGCTCGGGGTCTAGGGCCGAAGTCACTTCATCAAAGAGCATCAGTTTCGGTTCAAGCATCAGGGCCCGCGCGATGGCGACCCGCTGCTTCTGCCCCCCGGAAAGCTGCGAAGGATAGACCTTCTCTTTGTCTGACAGACCGAAGCGAGCAAGGAGGGTGCGGGCGCGCTCCTCGGCCTTGGCCCTGCTCTCCCCGCGCACCTTGACCGGTGCCAGGATCAGGTTTTTCAGGACGTTGAGATGCGGGAACAGGGTGTAGTGCTGAAACACCATGCCGATCTGGCGACGAACCTGATTGTCGATCCAAGTTTTTCCGCCGGGCTGGGTCTTAATGTAGTCCTTGCCCTCGAACAGAAGCCGCCCGCTGTCGATACCTTCAAGACCCATCAGCACACG
>JAGRPB010000464.1 GCA_020439945.1 Verrucomicrobiia bacterium | reverse complement strand
GAGGGCAACGCGATGGACGACACGCGTCGCGCGATCCGGATCGTGCGCAGCCGGGCGACGGAATGGGGACTCAAACCGGACCGGATTGGCATCATCGGCTTCTCGGCCGGGGGCGAACTGGCGGCCTACTCCGCGATGTGGCCGAAGCCGGGCGATCCGAACGCCGCCGATCCCATCGAGCGTGCCGACAGCCGTCCCGACTTTCAGGCGCTGATCTATCCGGGCAAGTCCGACACCTTCACGGTCGAGCCCGGGATGCCGCCGGTGTTCATCGCCTGCGGCTACGGCGACCGGCCCGACATCGCCGAGGGGATGGCGTCGCTCTACCTCAAATACAAGGCCGCGAAAGTGAAGGCGGAACTGCACATCTACGCCAACGCCGGCCATGGTTTCGGCTATCGACCGGAGAGCGAAACGGCGGCGGGCAAATGGGTGGACCGGTTCCGCGAATGGCTCGTGGACAGCGGGCTGCTTTGAGAACTGAGACCATGCCCATCCAAACTTCTCCCGTCGAGCACGGCG
>JAGRPB010000463.1 GCA_020439945.1 Verrucomicrobiia bacterium | reverse complement strand
AGCTCGCCATTCTCGCGCGGCGGGCGTTGCTTTTCCGGATTGGTGGTCTTGTACCAGAAGATCGACTCGGTATCGATGTAACCTTCCTGGATCAGAACATTGAACGCCTCGGTGGAGGTCCCCAGATCGGAGTCCTGATCCCCGCTGTCCGCCGCGTCGTCGATTTTCCACGAGGGATAGGAACCCTCGTAGTCGGTCGCGAACGACTTGCAGGCGAGGATGATTTGGCGGACGTTGCTGATGTCCTTGGTAATCTTCGCGCTTTCCTGCATCCGGGTGAATGCGGGCATGGCGAAGCTGGCCAGCACGGCGATGATCGTGATCACCACCATGAGTTCGATCAGGGTGAAGCCCTGATTTTTTCGTTTCGCTTTCATTTCTTGTAGTCCTTTTATTTGGGTATAAGGCCGTTTCCGGCATATGACTGCATTGGAGCCGTCACGAGAGCCCCGCACTCGCGGGAACCATGGCCGACTCCGGGTACAGACTGCCAGTTTCGCGAAACGAAGGCAAGAAAAACCGC
>JAGRPB010000462.1 GCA_020439945.1 Verrucomicrobiia bacterium | reverse complement strand
CGTGGGCGAACATCAGGAATTGGCCAATCTCGCGGCCTATCTGGTTTCCGATTTTTCGGCCTATATCAATGGCGAAGTGGTGGTCATCGACGGCGGCGAATGGCTAAAAGGCGCCGGCCAAATGAATCTGCTCGAAGAAGTCCCCCAACAAATGTGGGATATGCTGGAAGCCATGATCAGGGAAAAGAAAAGGCAGTAAGCAATAAGCCGTAAGCTATAAGCTTTAAGCCGTAAGCTATAAGCTATAAGCCAAAGGCCAAAAGCCAAAAGCCAAAAGCCAAAAGCCAAAAGCCAAAAGCCAAAAGCCAAAAGCCATAAACAATAAACAATAAGCCGCAACCACCTACACCCCAATGTTTACTTTCTGTTAACAAATTCAATTTTCTATCCACATAATAAATCGTACTTTTAACCACTAAAATTTCAAGCAAATTAATGGGTAAAATTATTGCAATTGCAAACCAAAAGGGAGGTGTGGGCAAGACCACGACCTCGGTAAATTTGGCGGCCTCGCTGGGCGTTTTG
>JAGRPB010000461.1 GCA_020439945.1 Verrucomicrobiia bacterium | reverse complement strand
CTTCAGCCAAATCCTGCGTCGCTCATCGGGCTTCCTCCGGGCCCTGACGGCACTCCTGGCGACGGTCCTGACGACCGGCTCAGGCATTACCTCCTACGCCAATCCCAGCGGTGGGGTGGTGGTTCATGGCGGCATTGAGATTGACGGGCTCAACCCGGCGCATCTCAAGATCCTGCAGAGCACGGACAAGGCGATCATCAACTGGCAGGATTTCTCGATCGGCCAGGGGGAAATCACCCAATTCATCCAGCCCGGCAAGGGGTCGGTGGCGCTCAACCGGGTGGTCAGTGGGAATCCCACCTCGATCTTCGGGCAGTTGAAAGCCAACGGCGGCCTGATGGTGATCAACCCGAACGGCATTCTGGTGGGGGCCAGTGGTGTCGTGGATGTGGGTGGCATGCTGACGATGTCGACGCTGGATATAGATGACAACGACTTTCTGAATGGCGGAAACGACCGGTTCCGTGGTAACACGAACGCCGGGGTGACCAACTTCGGGACCATCACCTCGACGGGGGGAGACGTG
>JAGRPB010000460.1 GCA_020439945.1 Verrucomicrobiia bacterium | reverse complement strand
CAGGTAGCGGCGATCCTCGGGGTTGGGTTTGACGTGATCGCTGTCGTAGATGAGCACGCCGCCGTCGCGCAGCGAACCGATGTGGTTTTCGTAGCTGTGCTGATAGAAGGCCACGAGGAAGTCCATCTGGTCGCCGGCGGAAATGATTTCACCGGTGCCCATGCGCACTTGGAAAATCGACGGGCCGCCCGAGATCGTGGACGGAATCGTCATGTAGGTCATGACGTCCTGATCGCTGCGGCCGGCGAGGCGGGCGAGGAAGCCGCCGATGGTCTGGATGCCATCCTGCGAGTTGCCGGCGAAGCGGATCACGGCATCGGGCAAAGTTGAAGTCGAGGCGGCCGGATCGTTCTTATGCGACGCGGCTCCGCCGTTCAGGTCGGGGTTGGGGCTAACCATAAAGCGCCCAACCCATGTGAAATTTCGCGGATTCAATCCATGGAGAAATCGTTCGGACAGTCGTTCAGAACGGCAAATAATGCGCCGTGAGCGGTGCATTATTTTTAGACCGGGACCAACGGATCTGGGG
>JAGRPB010000459.1 GCA_020439945.1 Verrucomicrobiia bacterium | reverse complement strand
GAACTGCTTCTTGTTCCGTTCAATATGTGACTTGGGACCAAGTGCCAGAAAGCCGGTCGCCACCAAATGTTCGGCTGCCTGAATGTCGTTGTCGGCGGGAAGCGTGTCGCCAGCAATCTGTTCGCGAATGAACTGATCGAAAGGAACATCGGCATTGAAGGAGTCGATGACGTAGTCGCGATACCGCCACGCCTGCGGGTAACTGAAGCTGGTTTCCTTGCCGCTGGACTCGGCATAACGGGCGACATCGAGCCAGTGACGGCCCCAGCGTTCTCCGAACTGCCGCGACTCCAACAACCGGTCCACCGTGGTTTCGAGCGTCTGCTGAGGGCCACTCTGCCAACCTTCTGCAAAGGATTGAACTTCTTCCGGTGTCGGCGGCAAACCGATCAGGTCGAAGTACAGACGACGCACCAGCGTCCGCGGTTCCGCATCGCCCACGACTTCAAGGCCCTCTCGCTCCTGAGCGGCTCGGATGAACCGATCCACATCGGTCAACGGCCATGACTCATCTTTGACCTGTGGCGGA
>JAGRPB010000458.1 GCA_020439945.1 Verrucomicrobiia bacterium | reverse complement strand
CCCAGCAGGCGCTCCACCCCGAGAAAATTTCGCTCCGGATGCCGGCCCGCCCTGGCGACCAGAAACCCCCCGTCCCCGCAGCCCAGATCGATCTCCGCGGGCGCCTCCGGCCTCCCGGGAAACACCTCCGCCGCGGTCAGGCGGCGAAACCAGTCTGGCGGGTACAACTCGCGGGGCAACGGGAACGGCTCGTTTTTCGGCTTGAACGGCATGGGGCGGAAGTCCGCGCATCCTTGCTCCGCAATCCGCCCGGAGTCAACAGGGTTGGGCGCGCGACCCAACAGGGTCAGGTCGGCGACTCAACCCTGTCGGGTCCGCCTCAGCGTTCCCAGCCCCGGGCGTTTTCCCGTTCCTCCTCGCTGTCGAGGACCCCGAACCAGTGGGCGAGGAAGAATTTCTTCTCCGTCGTGAAAAACCGGTCCGATTTTTCGACGATGGGCCGCAGGGTCGTGGACATTTGCAGCGTCACCACGGCGAACATCAGGCACCACAGCGCGAGGTGGGCGCTCTTTCGCACGCCGAGCATCCGGG
>JAGRPB010000457.1 GCA_020439945.1 Verrucomicrobiia bacterium | reverse complement strand
CGGCAGGGGGCGTTCAGGGGGATGTCCTCGTCCAGATATTTGAACTTCGTGATGTCCAGCTTGCCCGATGTCGTGGCGCTGAGGCTCAGAACCTTGAGTTGGGTGGGATGAGCCACAGGCTTGCCAGAATAGCCATTCTTGGGCTTCTCCTGGATCAATTCGGCCAACGGGAACGTCTCCCATTCTGGATCGACATCGAAACTCGGCGTGTAGCCCGCGAGAATCTGGCGGGCGCCGTCGAGGACTTTCTGGTAGCCCTCGATCTCCGCCACGATCCGTCGCTGATCCTCCAGCGGCGGCAGTGGGATTTCAAAGGTCTTGAAGAAGCCGTTGTGGAAGCTCTCCACGGTCACACCTGTCTTGATGCCGTCGCGGAGAATCTCGGCACTTCGTCCCTTCAACACAAACAAGAGGAACTTGGGATCAAGCCGCTCCTGATCTGGCGTGATGGCGAGGATGTCCTGATTCGTGCACATCGCACGCGCGGTGATGGCGAGCGGCAGCGTGTGCTTCAAGATGCCGGAGCGGACA
>JAGRPB010000456.1 GCA_020439945.1 Verrucomicrobiia bacterium | reverse complement strand
CCAAGCACGTGCAGCAGTTCAATGAGGAAGGCTATCTGCGCTGGGATTCGCTCGGCGAGTTCCTGGCGCTCGGCGTTTCTCTCGAGCATCTCGCGCAGGTCACCGGCAATGCGAAGGCGCAGGTGCTGGCCGATACGCTCGACGAGGCGAACGGCAAGATTCTCGAGCACAACAAGTCGCCGGCGCGAAAGGTCGGGCAGATCGACAATCGCGGCAGCCATTTCTACCTCGCCCTCTACTGGGCGCAGGCTTTGGCCGCGCAGACCAAGGACAAGGAACTGGCCGCGAAATTCAAGCCGCTGGCCGAGGCGCTGACGGCGAACGAGGCGAAGATCGACGCCGAACTCATCGGCGCGCAGGGCAAGCCGGTGGATACGGGCGGCTATTACGTGACGGACTTCGCGAAGACGTCAGCGGCCATGCGCCCGAGCGCGACGCTGAATGCGGCGTTGAAGGCCTTGTGAGACGCGCCGGGACGGGCGCGACGCTCTTCCGGCAAAAAAAAGCCCGGCCGCGAGGCCGGGCTTTTCTT
>JAGRPB010000043.1 GCA_020439945.1 Verrucomicrobiia bacterium | reverse complement strand
AGTCTCGCTCGGCTTGGGGGTTTCGAGGACCGTTGGATTCTCGAATTCATGGCGCTGACCTCGGGAGTTAGCGCCGCTGCCGTGTGGGAGATCGGCGAGTTCGCGTCCGATCGATGGATGGGATCGGAGATCCAGCAGAGCCTGGAGGAGACGATGCGGGATCTTTCGATGAGCAGCCTGGGCGCCGTCGCGACGGTTCTGGTTGCGATCTTGGTGGATCACGATTTCACGTCGCGCCGTTCAAAGAGCACCCACCCGACCACGAAACCGGTGATGCCGAAGCCGACCAGCCAGGTCCACGATTCCAATACGCGCGGCCAGGGAATGTCCTGATAGAGCAGCAGGGCCCACGACTGCATCTTCGGGGTGATGAACCAGTGCTGGTAGTCTTCAAAAATCGGCAGCGGGATCTTCGAGAGAATCGAGTCGGCCAGGATGTAGGCGATTGTGACAATCGTCGCGGCGGCGGGTTTGATCTTCAGGCAGCTCAGGGCGAAGGCGATGCCGGTGATGGGCAGGTAGGCGAACACGAAAGCGGTCACGGCAAGCGCGTAGCGGGTGAGACCCTCGTTCCATTCGAAGATCGAGACGCGCGGCAGTTCGGGCGTCCACACGAACATTCCGCCGCCCCAGCCGCGTTCGGTGAGCCCGACCAGGAAGGCGGTCAGGCCGACGAACCAGAACAGGGCGATCGCGTAAAGCTGGCAGGCGAGGAACTTGATGAGCAGGAGCCTGAATCGCGACACCGGCCGCACCAGCAGCAGGCGCAGGTTTCCGTCCTCGGTTTCCTTCGCCACGATATCGCCGGTGACCAGCGAAACAAACACCGCGCCGAGCAGCAGCATGGTGAAAGCCACGATCATGAAGGCCAGCGTCAGCGCCGAGAAGTAGTGATCGAACCCGCCCGCCACGCGCTCGATCCAGCGTTCCATGTTGCGTTCGGAGCGGTCGAGGGTGAGCAGGGCGTAGATCACCAACTCCACCGCCACGAAGACCCCGAAGCCAATGTAGGTCCGCTTCCGGGCGAACATCCGGAACAGCTCCCAACCGAGTTGTTTCAGGAAAAGGCTCATGCGGATTTCGGCTCCTGATTCCGGTCGCGGCGGATCTGGCTGACTTCGAGATAGAGATCCTCCAGCGTCGATTCGAGGCGGACGAACTGCCGCACTTTCACGCCCGCGTTGACGAGATCGGCGAGAAATCCGGCCGGGTCGGCATCTGCCGGAAACACGAAGAGATCGTCTCCCGGACCCGCGAGAATCGATTTCGGCTCGGCCAGTTTGCGGGCCTTCGCCAGATCATCGGCGGACGCGGTTTCGATACGGTAGAGTTGTCCTTCGCCCCCGAGTCCGCGGGTGGCGCCCTCGTAAACCTTGCGGCCCGCCTGGAGGATGGCGACGCGATCACAGACCTGTTCGACCTCGGAGAGCAAATGCGAGCTGAGCAGGATGGTTACGCCGGACTTTTCCCGCAGCTCGAAAAGTTGTTCGCGGAATTCCACGATGCCTTCCGGATCGAGTCCGTCGGTGGGCTCGTCGAGAATGAGCACCCTGGGCCTGGGCAATAGCGCCTGGGCGAGCGCGAGGCGCTGGCGCATCCCGTGGCTGTAGGTGCCGACGCGATGCCGGATTCGCTTCGAGAGCCCGACCCACTCGACCACTTCCTCCATCGTCTTTCGATCCACGCCTCCGGAAAAAGCGGTCAGCACTTTCAGGTTCTGCCACCCGGAGAGGTATTCGTAAAAGGCCGGCGATTCGAAGATCGCCCCGACCTGGGAGAGGGCGGCCTGGCGCTCGCGCTGCACCGATTTGCCGCCGATGAGCACCTCGCCTTCATCCGGAAACACCATCCCGAGCATGATTCCCAGCGCGGTGCTTTTTCCGGCGCCGTTGTGACCCAGCAGTCCGTAGATTTCGCCCGCCTCGACGGAGAAACTTACGTCGTCCAGCGCCGCCGGCGCCTTGCGATCAAAACGTTTCTTCAGTCCGGACGCCGTGAGCATGGATTCGCTGAAAACTGAAAACTTAACCCTGAAAACTTCCCGTCACGGATCGACGATGAACTGCAGTTCGCGCGTCACGTGCCCGTCCACGTAGAGCACGTTTACCTCATCACCGACATTCTTGTGGAAGTTCTCCTTGTCCGCGACCACGGGAATGCCGGCGGCGTTTTTCGAGATGCCGAGAAAATCGATCGCCGCGATGTCCTGGCCGTTGAGCGCGCTGTTCCAGAAGTAGCTGGTGCCGGTCTTTTCGTAGATTTTTTCGTAATCGGACGGACACCAGAAACAGATCACATCATTCACGTAAGGTCGCAGGGTGACGTCGAGGGCATCGGTGATCCCGTCATCATCGAGATCCGCCAGTTCGTTGATATCCTCGCGGGCCGGAACCATGACCGGCAACTTCATGCCGTTGTCGGCGAGGTGAGTGTTCAGGGAAATGCCGATCTGGCGGAGATTCGAAACGCAATGAGTCGAGCGGGCGATTCCCTTCATCCGCTTGTAGGCGGGAAAGCCGACGCCGGCCAGCAGGGCGATGATCATGATGGCCACCAACACTTCGGTGAGGGTGAAGGCGTGGCCGGATCTTCGCGGTGCTCGACTCGTTCTCATCGGTAGCGGTGCCCGCCTCCGCCGAGATTCAGCTGCATCTGTTCGAGCACCGGAGCGAGGTCGAGCTTGGTCTCGGAATCCGCTTCCTGGTAGTAAGCCCGCAAGCCCTCGTTGATGATTCGCTCCGCCACTTCGGGATCCGACTTCTCGAGACGCTCGATTCCCGGCCGGCGATTTCCGTCGTCGCGCATCTGTTTCAGGGTGCGCTCGACGATGCGTTTCCGCTCCTCGCGTTCCATCCCGTTGAAGGCCTGCATCATCTGGTCGAAGGCTTTTCCGACCCGCTTTTCCATGAAGAAGCGCTGCTCGTCCTCGTTCATGCCCCGGAAAAAATTTCGTCGGGGATCGATGCGCCGCTCTCCACTTTCCTCACCTTCCTGGGCCAGGCGCCCGATCTCTTCGGTCGGCAACTGGTTCAGCATGTCCGCGACCTTGCCGATCACTTCGCGCCGCTCGTCCGGATCGTCGATTTCCGAAAGCGGATGCTCGTCCACATATTCGGCGATGCTTTCCGGCGTCGGCGTCATCGATCCGAAAAACCGGATGCCGCCCCACACCAGTCCCCACAGGATCACCAGCGCGAGGACGGCTTTGATGAGAAGAGAGTTTCGGGAGTCGAACATCGAGAGCGGAGAGGCGAAGCTTTTGCTCCTTAGACTACGTTTCCCGGCTCCCGGTTACATCAGAAAAAACGCGCGGTACGTTCTCCGTCGCCGGTCACTCGGCTTTCGGCTTCGGCGCCCGGCGGAAACGCGCCTTCAGTTCCGCAATGGTGGTGACGCGGGTCAGGAGAACGAAGACGAGATAGACCAGCAGGCCGATCATCGCCACGATCATGACGGAGGTGAGGCGGAGGATCCGGCTGTCGGCGTAGAGCCAGGGCTCCGCAAATTTCGCGATCCACCACACCGCCGCACCCATCAGGGCGCTCGAAAGCAACATGCGCAGCAGCCGGGTGGTGAAACCGGGAATCAGTTCGATGAACCCGAGTTTTTTCAGGCCGAAAAACAACAGGGCCACGTTCACCCAGCCGGCGATCGACGTGGCCAGGGCGCAGCCGACATGCTTCATCAGCAGGAAAAGCGGCACGCAGAGCGCGGTGTTCACCAGCGCGGTGATGATGGTGAAACGCATCGGCGTCTTGGTATCCTCGCGGGCGTAATAGCCGGGCTGCAGCACCCGCACGAGGATGTAGGCCGGCGATCCCAGGGAGAAGGCGGCCAGGGCGAGGCCGGTCTGGTGAACGTCCTCCGAGGTGAACTTTCCGCTGTGAAAAAGGCCGTTGATGATGGCTTCGGGAATGGCGATCAGGGCCACCATCGCGGGCAGGCTGATCATGAGGGAAAACTCGATTCCCTGGGCCATGGTTCGGCGGGCCTGGGCATGGCGCTCGCCGCGAAGGTGTTTCGTGATTTCCGGCAGCAGGATGACGCCGAACGCGATCCCGATGATCCCGAGAGGCAGTTGGTTCACCCGATCCGCCGTATAGAGAAAAGGAATGGCGCCCGTCTGGTAGGAGGCCACCGCGAAGCCCACGATCAGGTTGAGCTGTTGCACGCCGGCGCTGACGAGGCCGGGGCCCATCAGCGCGCCGAGGCGTTTCATGTCGCCGTCGATGTGTGGTTTCACCGGCCGGAATGTCGCCCCCCGGCGCAGGGCGGCGATCACCACGATGGCCAACTGGATGACGCCCGCCACCACCACGCACCACGACAGGACGTATTCGGGATTTCCCGTGCGAGTCGCCACGAGGGAGAGGCCCGCGATGAAGACGACATTCAGCATGATGTAGGCGATGGCCGGAGGGGCAAAGCTGCCCCGGCTGTTGAGAATGCCGCTGAAGGCCGCCATCAGGCAGACGAAGATCAGGTAGACCACCGTGATTCGCGAGAGGGTCACCGCGAGTTCATAAGTTTCCTCCGGCGATCCGAGCATCTGGATCTTCGTGATCGGTTCCATGAAAATGAACGCGATCACGCACGTCACCGAGAGAATCACGAACATCAGGGAGAGCGTCTTCGATCCGAATCGGTCCGCGACTTCCTCGCCCGACTCCTCGAGCCGACCGCTGTACATCGGCACGAAGGCGGAGTTGAAAGCGCCCTCGCCGAACACCCGGCGGAAGAGATTGGGGAAGCGAAAGGCGACCATCCACGCCGCCGACGCCGGACCGGTGCCGAGGAAATGCAGCACCATCATGTCCCGGATCAGGCCCAGGACCCGGCTCACCAGGGTGAGGCCGCTGAGGTTGAACAGATTGCGCAGCATCGGCGTGGAGGGAACAGAATGAATCAACAGGGTCAGATCGGCGACCTGACAGGGTCAAGTCATACGCCGGAACCAGCGGCCGCTTTTCGAAGACGCTCCATGATGGCGGCGCCAACGCCGCGGTCGGGCACGGGTTCGGCGATGATTTCGTCGATGTTTTCGAACTTGTCCAGCTGTCGCAGCAGGTGAAAAAAACGAATGCCAGCCTCGGGCAGTTTTCCCGATCCGGGGCTCAAGACGAGCAGTTCCGCCCAGTCGGTCAGGCCGAGATAGCGATCCTTTTTCTGGCCCCGGTAACTGAGCAGGGCGTAGCGAAGGCCGGGCTGTGGCACGAACTCGTCCGGCGCGGAAAGCAGTCGCAGGGGAGTGCGGGGCGCGTAGTGGCTGGCGAGCATCCCGGGCGCCTCGGGGGCGTTCGCCTCGACGGCTTCGTTGTGGCTCTCACGAACGATTTTGCCGAACTTCTTGAGATCGTCTTCGGTGATGGGACCGGCGCGCAGGATGTGGATGAAAGGCTTGGGACCGCGCGCTTTTTCCAGTCGGATGATGGTCGATTCCAGCCCGCGCGCGCAGGCGCCCCCGTCGACGATGAGTGGAATGCGACCGTCGAGTTCCTCGGCGACGGCGCTGGCCGAGGTGGGGCTGATGCGTCCGAAACGGTTCGCGCTCGGCGCGGCGATGGGTTTGTCGAGGGCTCGAGCGATCTGTTTGAAAACCGAGTGATCGCTCATCCGAACGCCGACCGTGGGCAAGCCCGAGGTGACGATGTCGGGAATGGCGTCGGTTTTCGGCAGCACGATCGTGAGCGGTCCGGGCCAGAAATTCTCGATGAGCCGGGCGTGATCGGATTCGAGATCGTCGGGAATCGTGGCCACCTCGGGTAACGCTTTCCGTTGCGGCAGGTGGACGATCAGTGGGTCGAAGGCGGGCCTTTCCTTGGCCTCGAAGATTTTCGCCACCGCGACGGGATTGGTCGCATCGGCGGCGAGTCCGTAGACAGTTTCGGTGGGCAGGGCCACGGCTTCGCCCGCCTGCAGGAGCAGCACGGCGCGATTGATCGCGGCCTTGGTGGCTTCGGGAGTGTCGGTCTGGGCGATCTCGGTCAGCATGAAGGTCGTCTGAGTTTTAAAGACAGGATGGACAGGATTCTTTGGATCTCTTTTCTGAGTTCGGATGGCCGGGAACGATTCCGACAGGGGAGCGGGTGGGTTTTGATTTTCGCCCGCCAGCGAAGGCAATCCAAGCAATCCTGTGAATCCTGCCCGAAATTGAATCGGCGGAAAAAACGAAACGTAGGCGCGAAGTGGCGGATGTCATCCGAATCCCGGTCGGGAAAAAAGTCGGACGCGGTACGGATCGGGCTTTGCAGCGGTGTGACGAATTCCTATGGTGATGCCACCGGCGACGGGCAATGATGTGTGCCGGAAAGGAAGGAAAGGAGAGACGACCCCAGCATGACGGAAAAGACGACGGAAACCAGCGCGAGCCAGGAACAGACCGGCACGGGAGGCTCGGGCGGAAATGTCGTTCTCATCGGTTTCATGGGTACCGGTAAGACGAGCGTGGGACGCCGGGTGGCGGATAGTCTCGGTTTTCGTTTTGTCGATACCGACCAGCTCGTCGTGGAACTGGCCGGCAAGCCGATCACCAAGATTTTCGCAGAGGAAGGCGAAGCGCACTTCCGAGAACTGGAAACGGAGGCGCTGCGTCGTTGCGCCTCCGAGAGCGGTCAGGTCATCGCGACGGGCGGGGGAATCGTGACGCAGCCACGGAACCGGGAGCTGCTGCATCGGACCGGCTACGTGGTCTGGCTGAAGGCGGATCCGGAAACCGTGTTGCAACGCGTTTCCCGGAATCGTGACCGGCCCCTGCTGCAGACGGCGGACCCGCTGGCGACGATCCAGGAACTTTATGCCTCGCGGGTCGATCTCTACCGGGCCTGCGCCGATGAGGAGATCAACACCAGCGACCTGACGCTCGATGAAACGGCTCATGGTCTCACCGAATCGGCGCGGATTGCCTTGGCATCCCGACGCCGATCGTGAAAGAGTGTCGCGATGCGACGCGCTGTTCTTCTTCTTTCCCTCGTTTTCTTGTTGGTGATTTCACCGCCGGTTCGCGGCGGGGAAAAGAAGCCCAACTTCGTGGTCATCATGGTCGATGACATGGGCTATGCCGGGGTGAGTTGTTTCGGCAATTCCTTTTTCAAGACACCGGAAATCGATCGGTTGGCGGCGGAAGGGATGCGGCTGACCGATTTCCATTCCTCGGGCACGGTGTGCTCGCCGACCCGCGCCGGATTGCTGACGGGGCGTTACCAGCAGCGCGCGGGAATCGAGGCGGTGATCCATCCCGTTGCCGATCATCCCGAGCATCGCAAGGGATTGCAGAAATCCGAAACCACCTTTGCCGAGGCGCTGAAATCAGCCGGCTACGTCACGGGCATTGTCGGCAAGTGGCACCAGGGATATCCCGAGGTGTCGGAGGATTTTCACCCGCAGAATCACGGTTTTGACGAGTTCTTCGGTTATCACAGCGGCAACATCGACTACCTCAGTCACGTCGGCGATCACGTGAAACACGACTGGTGGCACGGGCGCGACGAGACGCACGAAGACGGCTACGCGACCCGGCTGATCAATCGTTACGCGGTCGATTTCATTCGCCGCCACCGGGAGGAACCATTTTGTCTCTACTTGGCGCACCTGGCGATTCACAATCCGCTGCAGGAAGAGGGCGATCCCATCCGTCGCACCGAGGCCGATGGCTGGACGCGCTGGAAGCCGGAGCATGAATCGGAGCGCGTCGGCAAACTGGAGGGAATGACGATGCCCATCGACGAGGGAGTGGGCGAGATTCGCCGGACGCTGGAGGAGCTCGGCCTGGACCGAAATACCCTGGTGCTCTTTTTTTCCGACAACGGTCCCGCCCACGATCTGCCGAGCGGTAGTCCCGCGTTGCGTGGGCAGAAGGGGTCCGTTTACGAGGGCGGTCACAAGGTGCCATTCATCGCCTGGTGGCCCGGGCGAATCGAGGCGGGCACCGAAAGCAGCCAGCTGGCGATCACGATCGATGTCATGCCGACCTTGTTGTCCATCGCCGGGGTGGAGGCCGACGACCACAAGCCGCTCGACGGCGTCGACCTGTCGCCGGTGCTGTTTGATCAGCAGGCGCTGCCCGAGCGGCCGCTGTATTGGGCATCCCTGAGCAACGGCGGTTCGCGGTCCGAAGCCATGCGCGAGGGACCGTGGAAACTGGTGGTCAACCATCCCAAAGCCAAACCCGGCAGCTTCGGGAATGAACAGGTGGAACTGTATCGACTGGATCGGGATCCCGCCGAATCGAAGGATCTCGCCTCGCAGGAAACGGAGCGGGCGACGGCCATGTTGAGCCAATTGAAAGCCTGGTACGCGGACACCCAGGCGACGGCGACGCCACAGGTGGGCGGGTGGTGAGATGACGTCAACCGCCGAGACGTTCGAGGTGCAAACGGGCGCCGCGGGCCGTTTCCTCGATCTGCTTGAGGCGTGAGTTCACCTGCCGAACGTTCCGGCTCACTGCTCATTCGTAGGCGAGGAAATCGAGAAGATTGGCGGCCTTGTAAAAAGAAAAACTGGGACGCTCGCAGGACGCTCCACTTTTTTCGTGGGAAAGGCTTAGTTGCTTGGAAATCATCAGCCAGAGAGCGGCGTCGCTGCCTTCTTCGGGATCGGCGTTTTCGAGCAGAGCCACGGCTTCGGTGGGAACTCGACGGCGCAGACAGCATCGGGCCGTGGAGAGCGTGCAGCGTTGATCGTCGCGCGTCTTTTCATCGAGCGGCAAATCGCCGCGATCGAGGAGCGAGCCGAAGCGGAATTCCTCGGACAACATCCGCGCCACGATGCCGCGAACCTGATCGGGAGTGATGGGTTTTTTCAGGAAGTCGACGACACCGTAGCCCACGGCATCGATCGCGGTGGGTGAGTCGATGTAGGCGCTGGCGATGGTGACGGGAACGACCCGGCCCGACTCGGACAGCCTTTTCATCACCGCCATGCCGTCCGATCCCGGCATGCGAAGATCGAGGATGACGGCGTCGGGCAGTTCGTCTTCGGGACAGAGCACGAGCCGCCTGATGGCCTCGTCGCCATCGGAAGCGGTCTCGACCTCGTAGCCCTCGGTGATGAGCGAATACTCCACCCCCAGTCGGATCGTGGGCTCGTCGTCGACGACGAGAATGCGGGTGGGCCTGTCTTTTCCGAGGGCTCCGGGTTGCGGTTTCGTCTCGGGCGGATGATTTTCTGAAGATACGGAGTAGGAAGTTTTCATAGATTCAGAGGTAGGTCGAAAAAGAATTCCGTGGGTGCCCCGTTCACGCTGTTGACTCCGATCCGGCCCTCGTGGGCGTGGACGATCTCCCGGCAGATGGAAAGGCCGATGCCCGAGCCCTTGGTCTTTTCCCCCCGGGCCCGGTAGAATCTCTCGAAAATCCGATCCTGCTCCGAGGGTGGCACGCCATCGCCCTGATCGATCACGGAAAAGCGGAGGAACTCGGTGCCTTCGCGGCGCACCTTGAGGTGGATGTCTTTCCCGGGCGGATTGTGTTTGATGGCATTGGAAAGGAAGTTGTTCAGCACCTGCGTGATCTGGTGGGGGTCCACCGGGATCCGGGGCAGGGATTCCTCCACGTCCGTCACCAGTTTCTGTTGTTGGCTGTTCAACTGGGGTTGGAAGGAGCGGGCCACGTTCTCGAGGATCGATTCGGGTTCCACCGGCTCGCGTTCCATGCGCGAGGCGCCGCGTTCCATCCGCGAGAGTTGGAGCAGGTTTTCCAGCGTCTCGAGCAGGCGTTCGCAGTCTTCGTGGGCGGAGCCGACCATGCGGCTCTGGGTCGGGTTCAGCTCTCCGGTTTTCTGCTCCGCGAGCAGGTGCAGGACCATTCGAATGCTCGTGAGCGGTGTCTTGATCTCGTGACTGACCGTGCCGACGAGGTCGCTTTTCATGTCGTCGAGCCAGCGGAATCGCGTCACATCGATGAGCACCACGGCCCAGCCCGAGTAGCCGTTCGACGCGTCGCCGATCTTGAAAATTCGCGGCAGGTACCAGATCTCGCGTTCCTTGACGCGGAACAGGATGGCTTCGCTCAGGTCGTCAGGCAGGTGGTTCTCGTTGGCCTTTCGCGTTTCCTCGTAGCGGACGTCGATCTTCAACGGCATGCGGCGTTTTGAATGGAGCGCCTTCATCAGGGCCTCCGCGGCCGGGTTTGCCTGGGAGAGGTTTCCGTCCTCGTCGAGAATGAAGGTGGGATGGGGGAATCCTTCGAGAATGGCGCGATTTTCCCGGTTCAGTTTCAGCAGCTCGCGATCGGTCTCGCGTTTGAGGAGACGCAATTCGGCCGCCATGTCGTTGAAGGCCTGGGCGACTCTGCCGACCTCATCCCGCGTTTTCACCGGCACGGTTCGCTCGAAATTTCGCCGCTGCACTTCGCGGATGGAGTAGGTCAGCTCCTCGACGGGCCGGATGACGGTCCGCCAGAGCTGGATGTAGAGGAAGGTCATGAGGATCAGCGCCACGATCATCGAAACCACCAGGAAGCGGATGGACTCGCGCGCCGTCGTCACCGCGTCGATGCTTTCAGTCTCGAGATTGTTCCGATAAAAAGTGAGCAATGACTCGGCGGAGCGCTGCAGCTCCCGGTTGGCGTCGAGGATGGTGTTGAGCCAGTCGACCCGGTCTTCCAGGCTGAGGGGATCGGTTTCGTAGAGTTTTTCGAACAGGCCGAAGTAATGGGAGAGGCGTTTTTCCACTTCCGAGATCGCTTTCTGGAGGTCTTCCGTCTGTTTGGGGTTCACGCTGGACGTCCGCAGGTTGTGGAGGCGTTCGATGTAGTTCGTCCGGAGGTCCGCCAGGCGTTCGGGCGAAGGCAGTTCATAGCCCGGGCCCGTTGCGGCGAGGGCGGAAACGTAGTCGGCGTTGAGATCGCCTGAGAACATTTGCAACTCGTTCACCGCTTCCATGGCGTCAAAATCTCGAGCCAGCATGCGGTCGATTTTGGCCACGTGCTCCTGGAGCAGTGAGATGCTGAAAAGCGACATCGCCACGAGGAGCGCGGCGATCATCAGCAGGCCGATCAGCAGTTTGAGCTTGAGCATGTGGGGGCGTGGAAAGATCCGTCAGTTCGGCGTTCGGTACTGGGGGAGGAAACGAATACGGGGGAGGGGACGGGAGCGGCGGAGTGAAAACCGTGCGCTCCTACTTCAATCCCAGGCGTTTGCGTTTGCGATACAGCGTGGCCTGGTCGATGCCGAGGATTTCGGCGGCTTTTTGCATGGTCTTGGCATAGCCGAGCACCCGGCGGATGTGCTCGGCCTCGAGATCTTCAATGCTGGTCTCCCCACCGAGATGAATCGATTCCGATCCTTCCGAGTCGCCTCCCGAAGCGGAGCCGTTGTGATTGGGTGAGGGGAGATCCTCGGGTTCGATGTGGTCGCCGCGACAGAGGATCACGGCGCGCTCGATCGCGTTCCGGAGTTCGCGGAGATTGCCGGGCCAGTCGTAGGAGGAAATCCGGGCCTGGGCGGAGGACGAGTATCCCTTGATGTCCCGCCCCGTCTGGCGGGAGAAGAATTCGAGAAACTCGTTGGCGAAATACTGGAGATCCTGCGGTCGCATCCGCAGCGGGGGCATGTCCACGGAAATCACGTTGAGCCGGTAATACAGATCTTCGCGAAATTCACCGGACTCCACGTCGGCCTTCAGGTCGCGGTTGGTGGCCGCGATCACCCGCACATCGGCCTGGCGGGTCTTGGTTTCGCCGACTCGTTCGTACTCGCGCTCCTGCAACAGGCGGAGCAGCTTGGGTTGAATGTCGAGTGGCAGTTCGCCGATCTCGTCGAGGAAAAGCGTGCCTCCGTTGGCGGCGTGGACCTTGCCCCACTTTTCCTTGATCGCCCCGGTGAAAGCACCCCTCGCGTGGCCGAAAAGTTCACTTTCCAGCAGTTCCTTGGAAAGGCTCGGACAATGCACCGTGACGAAGGGCTTGTCGCGCAGATGACTGCGCTGGTGGATGGCGCGGGCGACGACGCTTTTGCCCGTTCCGCTTTCGCCCAGGATCAGCACCGACGCCGGAGTGGCGGCGGCGCGAAAAAGCACGTCATAGGCCTCGCGCATGCCGGAATCCTGGGATTCGAACACCGGTTCGGGAGATTGGTTGACCAGTTCGACCTCCAGTTCCTCGATGCGGTCCTTCATCATGCGCTGCTTTTCCACGCGGGCCAGCAGGCCTCGGAGATGCTCCGGGGTGAAGGGCTTCTCCAGGTAGTCGAAGGCGCCCATCTTCATCGCTTTCACCGCCGTATCGATCGAAGCGTAGGCGGTGAAAAGAACGACGGGCAGGTTCCGATGACGTTTCTGGATCTCCTGCAAGACGTCCAGTCCACTCTCCTCCCCGATGCGCAGATCCAGAAGCACCAGATCGAAATCGTCATCCTTCAGGCGAAGCAGGGCCACCCGGCCGCTATCCACGGCTTCGGCGTAGTGTCCCTCCGCTTCGAGGGCAATCATCGTGTTTTCTCGAATCGATTTCTCGTCGTCGACGATCAGGATATCCATGGCTGATAGTGGGAAAAATAGAGGGAGGCCATTCCGGTTTCGGGAAATGGGCGGAGGGAGATTCTGCCGAAAGCTCTGTCAGTCAGGGCAAAGGTCGTGCCATCACCTCTTTTCCGCTCATAAATCGTTTGAGGTCAGGGGTTAACCGTTCCCTCTCTTCATGGCTTCCGATCCAATATCGGGCGGAACGCACGATAGTGCCAGAGTCATCAGGCAAAATGCAAAGGTTTGAGGCGAGGACGTCAGTTTCCCCAAAATGCGAATTGCACGAGCCCCGGGAAATCGGTCAATGCAATCGGCATGGAAACCGCCGGTTTTGTCAGGCTCGAAAAGAGGAAGGGATTCACCGGATTGATTGATCGGCAGGGAGTTGAGCTTGGGGAAGTGCCGGCTGGCATCGGGAATGCTTTTTCCTGAAAGAGAACTTGGCTCGAATGACTCCGACCTCCGACATCGTAGTTAGACCGCCTTGTTCAACTCTGAAAGCCACCACCAACCGTCGAAATGTCATGAACCTCTGGGCCGTCACCGCTTTCGTCATCGCCGCCGCGGCGGCGATCGTGAGCCTGTCAGGGTGGTCCGGTCCCGCCGCGCCATTCCTGACCGTTCTCGCATTCGTTTTCGTCCTCTTCGGCGTCAGTGCTGTCGGGTCGCAGATGATCCGCCGGGAATGAGCGCCCCTGATCTTTACCGGCGTGCCGGCGGAGAAATCTGCGAAGAACCTGCGCTGAGCGCCGAGCGAAGTCGAAGAGAGGAAGCCCGCCGCGGCTCGGCAGGTCCGCCGACTCCACCGCTCCGCTCAGGATGTGGAGGTGAAAGAGAAAATATCGTGGGGATTTCTGACCGACCTGACAGGGTTAGGTCTGCGACCCAACAGGGTTGAATCGATCGATCATCCCGACTCCGCCGCGAGCCGGATCGCTTCGAGTTCCTCCCACCGCTCGTAGAGCGTCCTCACCTCGGCGCGTTTTCGCTCCAGTTCTTCGGAAAGCGCCGGAGCCTCGGCAGAGTTTTCGATGTAGAACTCGGGATCGTTGAGTTTTTCCTCGATCGCTTCGACCGCCGATTCCGCTTCGAGAATCGTTTCTTCCATCGATTCCAGTTCGCGTTCTTCCTTCCACTTCAGCTTTCGCGGCTTACCCTCATCGGGTCGCTCGCGCTTTTTCTTTTCCTTCTTCGGCGGTGCCGCGGCGGAAGCCAAGGCGTTTTCGCGAGCCCGTTTCTTTTCGAGGAAATAGGAGTAGTTCCCCACGCTGACGGTGACGTTGCCTTTGCCGTCGAAAACGATGACCCGGTCGCAGACGCGATCGAGAAACCAGCGATCGTGACTGACCACCAGCGAGGTGCCGTCGAAGTTGATCAGGGCTTCCTCCAGCACGCGAAGCGTTTGCAGGTCGAGATCGTTGGTCGGCTCGTCGAGAACGAGAAAGTTTCCGCCGCGTCTGAGGATTTTCGCCAGGAGGACGCGATTCTTTTCCCCGCCCGAGAGATTCCCGACGCGATCGTTGATGCGCTCATTGGAAAACAGGAAGCGCTGCAGGTAGCCGCGCACGGAGATGGATTCGTCACCGAATTTCACGAAGTCGACACCCTGTGATACCTCGTCGAGCACGCTCTTGTCCTCATCGAGTTCCAGGCGGGTCTGGTCGACGTAGTTGAACTCGGTTCGCTTCCCGATCGTCACCGTGCCGTCGGTCGGCTCGAGATCGCCCATGATCAGCTTGAGCAGGGTGGTTTTGCCGACGCCATTCGGTCCCACGATGCCGACGCATTCGCCGGCGCTGAACGAGAGATCGAGCCCGAGAAAAAGCGGATCCCGATCCCATACGTAGCCGACTTCCGCCAAGTCTAGGACCACGTTGGCCAACTTTGGCGGTGTGGGAATGACGAGTTCCATGTCCAGTTCCCGTTCCGGGGCTTTCTGGGCTTTGACCGCGTAATAGTTGTCGAGCCGGCTGCGCTGTTTGGTGCCACGCGCCTTCACTCCGGCACGAACCCACTCGATCTCGCGAGCGAGAAAGCGCTGCCGCTTGTGCTCGGCCGCCTGGAGCCGTTCCTGGCGTTCTTCCTTGGCGATGAGGTAGTCGCTGTAGTTGCCCTCGTGGGAAAAGAATCGGCCCTCGGCCAATTCCACGATCCGGGTGGCGATGCGGTCGAGGAAATAGCGATCGTGCGTCACGAACAGGCACGCGCCGCCCGCGCTGGCGAGATAGCCTTCCAGCCAGGCGATCGCTTCGGCGTCGAGGTGGTTGGTCGGTTCGTCGAGCACCAGCAGATCCGGTTGTCCGACCAGCGCCCGACACAGGCCGACGCGCCGTTTTTCTCCGCCCGAAAGATGGCGCACGATTCGATCAGCCGGCGGCGCCGAGAGTTCTCGCATCAGGATTTCGATGCGGTTCTCCAGGTTCCAGCCGTCGGCGTGATCGATGGCGATCTGCAGCCGCGCCATTTCCGAATCCGAGACACTTTCGTGAGTCTCGAAGCGCTCGATCATGGCGATCAGTTCCGCCGCTCCTGCGCGGATATTCGCTTCGACGGTGGCTTCGTCATCGAGTTGAAATTCCTGTGGCAGGTAACCGATCGCGAGTCCCTGCTTGAACGAAACATTTCCCGAATCCGCCGCTTCCTCGCCCGCCACGATGCGCAGGAAACTCGATTTTCCGCATCCGTTGCGCCCCACCAATCCCACTTTTCCTCCGGGATAAACCGCCAACGTCGCGCCGTCCAACACCGCCTGGTTCCCGAAAGACAGTTGCAGTTCGGAAGCGGAAAGGATCGCGTCGTTTTGAATGGAAGGGCTCGCCATAGATATGAGGACGCGAATGTAGCGTGAAGCGGCCCGCAAACAACTTCACGTGTCCGCCTTGCTCCTCTCCTTCGCTCTATTCAGGCGATTCGATGGTCAGCTCTGGATACAACTCGCGGAAATCCGAAAGGTTCAGCGTGTAGATCTTGTTGCATCCGCTGATCACGGCTGCCGTGGCATGGAGAAAGTCGTAGATCTGACCTCCTCGAACTCCTTTGTTCTTCGCTTCATCGAATGCGGAAAGACATTGATCGGCCGTGAGATTACTTTCCTTCAAGTGACTTCTGAGTTCTCGAATCATTATCGCGACTTGATCGGTTGCGAACCGAACCCCAAGTCTGCCTCCTGTAAGAGTCGAAAAAACCTCTGCGAAAGCGTGTGGTCGTGTGACGCCACCTTCATCGACGAGTCGATCCATGACTTGATCGTTATGAAGCGCGGCAATAAGTGCGGAACTGTCCCAGTAGGCGCTCATCGGGAATCGCGTTCCTGGCGAATAGCTCGGGCTATCTTTTCGGGATCGAGCGGTGTTGCAATGCGAGTGCGGCCGTTCCTTTCCACGATCTCACCTTCGGGAATCTCCTCGGGTTCCAGAAGCCGATAGGTGACCTGGTTGCCGGTGATTTCCTCGAGAAACAAATCTCCCGGTCCGAAAATCTCGGGAAATACCGCTCGTCGCTTCGAGTCCAGTTTCTTTACCGTTGCCACGTGGGAAAATCCCACTGCAACGCGTCGAAGTCAACGTTCGATCTAGGGACGAAAGGCGTAAACGATGGCCAGGCTTTTTTCTTCCGAGAGGTAGAGGAAGTTATCTTCTTTTGGGTTGCCGATCACCAATTCACTTGTGATTTCCAGAGATCGAATCGGCTCGGATAGTTCAGGCCAGGCGTCGCTGAGTTTGCCAAACCAGGATGGAGGATGTCCCTCTGCTTCCGGAGCGAGATAGCGGAGACCTCCCTCGTCATGGAGCAGCCAGAAACTGTTGGGCCCATCTGTGAAAGGAGCGTAGAGCTTGTAGTCTCGAATTTCGGTTCCCGGTCGGAGTTGAACTCCCGTGATTTCTGCGAAGCCCTCCGGTGTCCTGGCGTGCTGGGAATACCGATGCCTCTGCACGTGGTAGTTGGCTGGCAGCGCGCCGAGCAAGATGACTCCGATCAGAATCAGCGCGAGTTTGGGTGTCATCTGGTGAGAAGTTTACAGGTTGGAGTTTTTCCAATGCTTCCGCGCCGCACGATCATAAATTTGGTGCGATCTCACCCGCTCCTCCAGCCGCTTTTTCATCGCAGCCTTGGCGGAATCCTTCCTGCCGCCTTCGGCCATGCGGATGACGGTGGCGGTGATCAGCTTGATGAGCGCTTTTACATCGGCGAGTGAGACGAATTCGACATCGATGCCGCCGTCGGGCGTGCAGTTGTGGTAGTTGCCGAGAATGACGGACATGGCGGCGGAAGGGATGCCGTAGAGCTGAGTGGCGGTGGCTTCACAACTGCCGCCGTCGAGAAGGGCGCGCTGGACCTCGATCTTTTCCGCCGTTGCGGCGTCCAACAATTCGGCAGTGACTGCGTCGTCAAAGACGCTCATGCGATCGCCGACGCGGACGACCGGTCCTTTGCCCATTTCGGCGCCGCCGCGTGGGGCGCTGGTTTCGAGCGAGACAAAGCGAACGTCTTTCGGGAGCGGCCACGATTTTGCCAGGTGAACGGCGCCGACGAACCCAACTTCCTCGGCGCGGGTAAACAGACCGTAGCAAGTGGCCTCGGCTTCGCGGCGTTCAAGTTCGTGGAAAAGCGCCACGATCTCCACGCAGCCGATGAGATCGTCGCAGGCGCGCGAGCGGATGAGTCCGTCCTTGGTCAGCTCAAAAGCCGGCAGATCCCACATGCCGAAATCGCCGAACCACTTTACCGGGCATTTCCCAAGGCGATCCGCCGGCACTCCGCCGAGGAATTCCGGAGCCCCATTCTCGGGATCCTTCACATTTTTCACCCAACCGGGATGATCGAGGTGCGCGGCAAAGGCGAGCCTGGGAGATTTGCGACCGCGTCGATAGCAGGCGATGAGGTTGCCGAACTTGTCCTCCGTAATCGTCACATGCGGCAGCGGCTCGAGAAGTTCCCGAATCGTGGCCGCCATGTGATACTCGTGGAATGGAGCCGTGGGCGTTTCGAGAACGCGTCGGAGCAGGGTGAGGAGTTTCTGGTGATGCATGATGAAAAGCGGGAAGACAATTCTGGCTTGGAACTCCCCGCAGGTATGGACCATGTTCCCCGCCACCTCCATGGGGAATTTTTTCAAACATCTACGCTATCGACTGGAATGGTTCGGCCTGAGCCTGCTCGCCTGGCTGATTCCGCTCCTGCCGCGGCGCGGCGCGCACTGGCTCGGGCAGGGGTTGGGCGCGGTGGCTTATCTGGCTGATTATCGTGGGCGTGGGACCGCCTTGGAGAATCTGAAGGCGGTCTACGGCGACGAACTCTCGGAGCGGCAGCGAAAGCGGGTGGCTTTCCAGGCATTTCAAAATTTTGCCCGCACCGTGATCGACCAGTTCTGGAGCCCGCGCCTCACGGCGGAAAACTACCTGAAGTATTGTGAGCTGGAAATGGACGATCCGGAGGCGATCGAACGGGCCAAGGAAACCGGCGCGATCTGGGTGACGCCGCACTATTCCAATTTCGAGTGGATCGCGCTGATGATGGGTTTTCGCGGCTATGAGTTCACTATCATCGCCCAGGATTTCAAAAACCCGAAGCTCACCGAGATCTTCCGACGCAATCGCCAGGTCAGCGGGCACCAGGTCATCCCGCAGCAGCGCGCGTTGATCCGTCTGCTCAAGAACCTGAAAGCCGGTGGGCATGCCGCGTTTCTCACCGACCTGAACATTCGCCCGAGCAAGGCCGCGACGGTGATCGAGTGCCTCGGTTTCAAGACCTGCGTTACCGCACTCCACACCGAGTTGATGCGTCGGACCAAGTTGCCGGTCATTCCCGGGATCGCCATTCCCAATCCCGACGGCACTTACCGGATGCGCGGATTGAAACCGCTCTCGATCGACGATTCGATGACCGACCAGGAGATTGCTCAAGCCTGCTGGGACGCCTTTGAGCCATTCATCCGCGAACACCCTGCTCCGTGGCTCTGGATGTACAAGCACTGGCGCTATCTACCAGCCGATCCGGAAAAGGCGATGCGCTATCCAGCCTACGCCCAGCGGTCGAAGCAGTTCGACAAACTCGTAGCTCGTTTGGACACAGAGGCGGAAGAGAACTGAGCGCGAGCGGTACACTTCGGCGGCCACGAACCTTCCGCTGGGAAAGGCCGTGGCCGCTTTGAGTTGAGGGATCGGTTTTTTGAGGAATGAAGCTCGCTTTTCCGGCGATCAATCGCAGTGATGATGATGACCGAAGGCTTCGCGGCGGTGGTCGTGATGGGCTTCGATGATGCCGGTCACGATACCGGCGATGATGTCATGCGGATAGATCCGGTCGCATTGATCGTAGCGGCCGTAGTCGCTGTATCGATCATGGTGACACCGGTGCGAATCGGTGACCCAGCGATAGATGGGATCGCCGCAGCGGGTGTAGCCGACGATGACGCGGTGCTCATAGATGCGGGAATCGCAGGAGTCGCAACGGTGGGAGTAGCGGGAATCATAGCCGCCACCAGCCTTGGCCGTGGTGGGAACGACGGCGAAAGCCATGCCGAGCAGAGCGAGAGCGGCGAGGGCGGCGGTTTTGAAGGAACGATTTTTCATGGTGGTAGATCGGGTGAGGAGTTGAGTGATTTCGGAGTTGTTTCCTCAAAATTGGACGGGTCGCCTGGCGCCTTTATGCGGTTTTTTGAAACGTTTGTTTGAAAATAGGCTTGCCCGGAACCGGGCTTCCCGGCGAGGTTGGCGTCCGACATGGAAGCCCTCGCCGCCGTCTGCTATCAGCCCAATGAACCGCTGCGTCTCGAAACGGTTGAGGTGTTGCCTCCCGGACGGGGCGAAGTGCAGGTGCGTCTCCACGCCGCCGGGGTCTGTCACAGCGATCTCCATGTGATGAAAGGCGATCAGCCGATGAAGATGCCCATCATTCTCGGTCACGAGGGCGCGGGCATCGTGGAGGCGATCGGCGACGGTGTGACGACGGTCGAACCGGGAGATCACGTCATCCCCATCTGGCGAATGTCCTGTGGGCGATGCGAATACTGTCTGAGTGGCCGTCCCGCTCTTTGCGATGTGGGGACCCAGATGCGGTTCACCGGACTGATGCCGGATGGGCAGACGCGTTTTCGCAATTCTGCTGGCGAGCCCATTCTCCATTACGCCGGCGTTTCGACGTTTTCCCAGGTATCGACCATGCCTGAAGGCGCCGTGGTGAAAATCCCCGATGACGTTTCGCTCGAACACGCGGCCCTGATCGGTTGCGGCGTCATCACCGGCTACGGAGCGGTCATGAATGCGGCGGACGTGCCCGCGGGCAGCAAGGTCGCCGTCTTCGGTTGCGGCGGCATCGGGCTGAATGTCATCCAAACCGCCCGTCTCGCCGGCGCCACGCAGATCATCGCGATCGACCGAGAGCCGCGAAAGCTCTCCTACGCCGCCGAGTTCGGCGCCACCGATTTCATCAACGCGGCCGAGAGCGATCCCGTCGAGGCCGTCAAAGACCTGACCAACGGCCTCGGCGTCGATTTTGCCTTCGAAGCCATCGGGCTACCCGAACCCATCGAGCAGGCCTACGACTCCACCCGCAAAGGCGGCACCTGCGTCGTCGTCGGTATCGCCCCTCCGAGCGCCCGGGCCAGGATCAACGTGAACGCCCTCGTCTACGCCGAGAAAACCCTGCGTGGTTCCATCTACGGCTCGACCCGGCCGCGCATTGATCTGCTCAAGCTCATCGATCTCCACCGCGCCGGAAAGATCGATCTCGACCGTCTCCTGACAAAGACCTATCCGCTTTCCCAGATCAACGAAGCCTACGCGGCCCTCGAGCGCGGCGAGGTCGCTCGCAGCCTGGTGCTGCCGCAGGAGGGGTGAGCCACTGACTGCCTCAGAAAAACCGCCGCGCCGGGACGATGGGGCGGGGCTGGCAGATGCGGTTGATGCATTCGTCGAAACTTTCCGCGTTGTTCAGGATTCCGATTTCGACCCGGAGGAAATAGATCGGGACATCCATCCGGTGGAGACGCGGGAAACGCACGGAATCTTTTTCCGTGGTGATGATCATGTCGACGTCGCTTTCGACGCAGCAGTTGATGAAGGTGATGATCTCCTGCTCGGTGAAACGGTGGTGATCGAGAAAGCGCTTGGTGGCCACGAGCTTGGCGCCGAGTTTGCCGACCCCGTGCTCGAAACTTTCCGGCACGGCGATCGCGGAGATGGTGCCGACGCGTTTTCCCTTCAGGGAATCGAGAGGCAGGATCTCCCGGGTTTCGAGATGCTGGAGATGCTGGGGGCGGTGTTCGCACTCGATGATCTCGGCGGTGCGGTTGAGCTGGCGGATGCGGTCCTTCAGTTCGTCGTTCGGTTCCCCGTTGCACTTGGTGATGAAGATGTAGCTGGCCCGCTTCAGGTTCTTGGCTGGCTCGCGCAGGGTGCCGCGGGGGAGCAGTTTCTCGGTGCCGAACGGTTGCCAGCGGTCGATGAGGACGATGTCGAGCCGGTGACGGAGTTTCAGGTACTGGAGACCGTCGTCGAGAATCAGCGTGTCGCAGTTCAGCTCGGAAATCGCGTGCTTGCCGCTTTTCACACGATCCTTGTCCACGACCACGGCGATGTCCTTGAGGTTCGCGGCGAGCATGTACGGTTCGTCGCCGGCGGTCCGGGAATCGAGCAGCAGCGACCTGCCGTCGCTGACGACACGTGGCGGGTTGATCTCGTTTTCGCCCTTCATCTTGCCGATCAGTCGCTGCAAGAGCGGCTTCTTCACGGATTTGTAGCCGCGACTGAGGATGGCGACCCGCCGGCCACCGTCCTGAAGAGAACGGGCGAATTTTTCCACCACCGGCGTTTTGCCCGTTCCGCCCACGGTGAGGTTGCCGATGCTGACGACGAGACAACCGAGGTTCCGCTCGCGGAGAAATCGGTTCCGGTAAAGAAACAGGCGCAGGTCGACCAGTGATCCATAGAGACGGGAAAGAGAGCTGAGAAAGACCTTGAACACGGCGGCACGTTTCCCCCGGCGCCGCTCCAGGATCACGTCGATCGCGAATTGCTCGAATTTTTCAAACCACTCCCTCATGTCAGCTCACCTTCTCGCCTCGTGAAAACTCCATCGCCTTTGACCATGGGAAACAGGTTGGGTTCATTCACGGCGGATCAATCGTCTTCGGAAACACCGCATCCGGCGGGCGCAAAAATTCGGGGATTTTCCCGATACCGCAACCGGGAATCAATCGCTTGCAAAGCGCGGCCGCTTTCGACAGGGTCGACAGTGATGGACAGACCCGATGGCAGAACGCCCGGCCAATTGCGGCCGATCACTTTTCAACCCGACATCGCCCCCCATGCGAGCGGTTCGGTGCTGGTTTCGTTTGGCGACACGCAGGTGATCTGCGCCGTGATGATCGAGCCCGGGGTACCGCGCTGGATGTTGCAGCAGGATGTGCCCGGCGGCTGGCTGACGGCGGAATACAACATGTTGCCCTACTCGACGCTGCAGCGGAAACCGCGCGACATCAGCCGTGGGAGGCTCGATGGACGCAGCTCGGAAATTCAGCGGCTCATCGGTCGCTCGCTCCGCGCCGTCGTCGATCTGAAGGCGCTCGGCCAGCGAACCATGTGGGTGGATTGCGACGTGCTGCGCGCCGATGGCGGCACGCGCACGGCCTCGATCACCGGCGCGACGGTGGCGGCGGAGATGGCCTTTCGTCGGCTCATCGCGAGAGGCGAAATGAAGCAGTCGCCCATGAAACAACTCGCCGCCGCGGTGAGTGCGGGTGTTTTCGAGGATGTCTGTGTGCTCGACTTGAATTACCCCGAGGACAAGGACGCGTCGGTCGATTTCAACTACGTGATGACCGAGAGCCTGGATCTCATCGAGATGCAGGGCAGCGGCGAGGAGGCGACCTTCACCGAGGCTCAGATGCTGGAGATGCTGGCGCTGAGCAAGGCGGGCGTCACTGAGCTGTGTCGGCTCCAGCGCGAGGCGCTCGATTCGTTCGATCTCTCCTGAACACCGGAAATCTCGGGGGAAATCCGAATTCCCCCCTTGACCGCGAGACGAATCCGGCGACATTCCCCGCCCGCGACCTCAGGCAGATTGGTGGTCGCTGAACCTGAAACCTTTTCAAGACGATGTCACGAGTTTGCAGCATTACGGGAGCCCGCGTGAGCACCGGTCGGCGGATCCACCGCAGCGGTCTGGCCAAGAAGAAGGGCGGCGTGGGACGTCACGTCACCAAGACCGTGAAGCGCCAGTTCAAGCCGAACCTGCGCGACAAACGCATCTGGGTGCCCGAGCTGGGTCGCTACGTCCGCGTGAGAATCAGCGCCCGCGGCCTCAAGACCGTGAACAAGAATGGCGCCTACAAGACGCTGAAGGAAGCCGGTCTGATCTGAGTCTTCGGATTTCCCGAAATCATTTTACCCCCGAAAAGGCGAGCCGGCGACGGCTCGCCTTTATTCGTTTTCGGACCTGACAGGGTTGAGTTGCGGACCTGACCCTGTTGAGTCTGGTTGGTGCTTCTCCTGTAGGCGCGGTCGCTGACCGCGCATCGCTTTTTCCCCTGTGAGCGCTCAGAAAAACTCACCCCGCCACCGGCAGACTGAGCCAGGCGGTGGTGGTGCCTTCGGTGCTGCGGAGACCGAGGCGCATGCCCATCTGGCCGGCGAGGACGCCGGCGGTGGTCAGACCGAGCCCGTAGTGATCGTTGGACTTGTTGCCGTGAAAGGCCTCGAAGAACTGGTGGATCTGCTCGGGAGAGAGATCGGGACTGGAATTCCGGATGAAGAAATCGACGCGGTTTTCGGAAGCATCGGAGGCCTCGCCGGGAGGCAGCACGTCGATGGCCACTTCGCCTCCGGGCACGGTGGCGGCTCCTTCGGCGGCATTCTTGATCAACTCGACGAGCAACTCGGTGAGCCGGGTGCCGTCGGCCGAGATCTGGGGCAGGTCGCTGGCGGCATGAAACTGCAAGGCCACTCCGGCGGCGGTGCATTTTTCTTTGGCCGTCGCCTCAATGTGAGGGAGCAGATCGTTCAGGCTGATGGGCTCGGCATTCACTCTCGCGCAGCCTGCGGCGGTGAGGATGACCTTGGCCAGTTCCCCGGCCTGACCGGCGGACTTCCGCATCTGGTCGATGTTTTCCCGCACCGAAGCCGGGGGCTCGTCCATGAGGATGAGACTCGAGTATCCCTGGATGACGCCGAGCGTGTTGTTGTTCTTGTGGATCAGCCCCTGGAGAACGGATTTGTAAAAATCGCGAGTGGGGGACTCGTCGAGAACGAGGTGATCGGCAAAAACAAACGAGTTGGCGTTGGAATCGTCAGCCATGAGCCCAGGGAGGCGCGGGTGGTCGTATCAAAGCGCGGACATTAGAGCCTTCTGACGGTCAGGACAACCAAAATACCTTGCGAAGATTTCCGCAAAATCTGCGCCGGCGAACGGCGCTCAATTCGGCGCCTTGGTTTCCCGCAACCAGTCCATCACGGGCGGCATCAGGAGGATGATGAGGATGAATCCGGCGAGGCTGAGGTAGCCGAGAATGAGTCCGATGAGAGCGGCGCGGTGACCGGGCGGCGAACTGATACGGTGGTGGCGGGCGCGAGCCCGGGCGATGTGGCCGCAAATGATGGCGGTGGGCCCGAGCAGGATGCCGGGAAGGCAGAAGAAGACGACGCTGACCATACCGACGACCATGGAGACGACGCCCAGCACGGGCGAGGGCAGGTCCGCGGCATTTCCCGGAGGGGTCAAAGGCCTCTCCCGAGATTTGGGCGGCGGGGGCAGCGGGATGGAAGAGGTTTCGCGGCGCGCTTTTTCCTCGCGATGGGCGGGCTCGCTACCCAGGTCGTCATAGGGCGATGGCTCCGATTCGCGCGACTGCCGAGGGCTGGGGGGCGACGAGGAGCGCGGGGCGTCGGGAAAGCGGATCGTGGAGGTGCAAATGGGACAGTCGACGGAAGTGCCGTAAAAGCTTTCGTCGCCGGAAACACGTTGGCCGCATTTGGGGCAGGCTACTTTGATGACCGCCATGATCGCCGCTGAATAAAGAAACGGGTTCTATCAGTCGAGAAATATCCTTCGCTGTCAAGACGCCGGTGAAATCCGGGTCGTTCGGTAGTGAGCGGGAAGATCACGATTTCGAACGCCGTTTTCGCTGGCGTTTTTCTCCGCTTTCGCAATGGTGGGGCCATGGCACACGAGTTGAAGATCTTCAGTGGCAGCGCGCACCGGGAACTGGCGGACGACATCGCCCAGTACCTGCACGTGCGCCGCTCGGACGTGACCGTCACACAGTTCCCTGACGGTGAGACGTTTGTGAAGATCAATGAGAACATCCGCGGGCGCGACGTGTTCATCGTGCAGCCGACCTGCCCGCCGACGAATCAAAACCTGATGGAACTGCTGATCATGGTCGATGCGGCTCGCCGCGCCAGCGCGGAACGGATCACGGCGGTGATTCCCTTTTTCGGCTATGCCCGGCAGGACCGAAAAGATCAGCCGCGGGTGCCGATCACCTCGAAGCTGGTGGCGAATCTGCTCGTGGCCGCTGGTGTGAATCGCGTGCTCACGATGGACCTGCACGCGGGCCAGATTCAGGGCTTTTTCGATATTCCGGTCGATCATCTCTACGCGAAGCCAGTGCTGATCCGGCACTTCCGTCAGCAGAGACTCGACGACGATCTGGTGGTGGTGTCGCCCGACGTGGGCGGGATGAAAATGGCGCATTCCTACGCCAAGGAACTCCGCGCTCCCTTGGCGATCGTGGCCAAGAACCGCGTCAGCGCGTCGGAAGTGGAGGCACTCGACCTGATCGGTGAAGTGGATGGCAAGAACGTCCTCATCGTCGATGACATCACCGAAACGGCCGGCACGCTGAAAACGGCGGCCGCTTTGCTGAAAGAACGGGGCGCGAAACGGATTTTTGCGGGGGTCTCCCACGCGGTGCTCAATGAGACGGGAAGGCAACGGCTCCAGGAATCGGCCATCGAACAGGTCATCACCACGGACAGCACGCCCTTCGCCAAAGGGGAGAACGTCAGCGTGGTCAGCATCGCGGAATTGATGGGCGAGGGAATCCGCCGGATTCACCACGATGAGTCGGTGACTTCTCTTTTTGACATTTCCTGAGCCCGCGCGTAGAATTCGCGCCCTTTCGGCTGCGGGAATTCTCGCCGATCGCGAAGAAACCGCCGCCCTCGCTTTTTCCCGAGCGGGCGCTCGTGCCGACCGGGTATCACAGACAGAGTTATTTTACCGTTTAACGATCAGCCCCTCCCCAAGACCATGTCCAGTCATCAGACGCTCAAAGCCAACAAGCGCGAAGAATCCGGCAGCGCCGCCGCCAAGCGCCTTCGTCGTTCGGGCATCGTCCCCGGGGTCGTTTACGGTGCCGCCCAGCGCACCTACGCCGTGCAGGTCGACGCCAAGGAATTCTCCGACCTGCTGCGCGAGCAGAGCAGCGACAACTTCCTGGTGAACCTCGAGATCGAAGGCGCCCAGGAGAAGACCAAGCTCGCCATGGTGCAGGCCATCCAGCACGATCCGTTGAGCGGTGGCGTGGTGCACGTCGATTTCCACGCGGTAAAGGCGGACGAAACGGTTCACGCCAACGTCCCGATCGAACTCATCGGCACGGCGGCCGGCGTCAAGAATGGTGGCGTTCTCGATCATCAGCTGCACACCATCGAAATCTTCTGCCGTCCGGCCGATCTGCCCGAAAAGCTGGAACTCAACGTCGAGAACCTCGGCCTGGGCGAGGCCTCTCACGTGAGCGATCTGACGATGCCGAAAGGCGTCGAGACGCACATGGACGCCGACGTGGTGGTGGTGATCGTTTCCGAGCCCCGCGTGGTCGCCACGGCTGAGGAAGAGAGCGCCGAATCCGGGGCCGCCCCCGCTGCTCCCGCCCCCGAGGCGGAGTAAGCGTCGGGGTTTCCGATTTCCCGACGAGGGAATGGAGGCGAAACGGATTTTTCGCGTGCCGGTCGCGATCGGTCCGGAGTCGGACGGATAGGCGAAGGGGCGCCGACGAGCGACACCGTCGAATTTCTTCCACCCGTTTCGCCATGCCAGGTAACCCGAGAAACCGACGAGATCCGGATGCTGGCCGAGCCGACTTGGCCGAGCCGATTCGGATGATTGTTGGCTTGGGGAACCCGGGATCGAAATACGCCCGCACCCGCCACAACGTCGGGTTCGATCTGGTCGATCGACTGGCCTCGGAGCGTGGCCTGGATTGGCGGTCGGAGAAAAAATGGAAGGCCGAGGTGGCGCGCAGCCTCGACGGGGAGTTGGTGCTCGCCAAGCCGCAGACCTACATGAATCTCAGCGGCGAGTCGGTCATCAAGCTGTGCAGTTTTTTCAAGATTCCCCCCGCGCAGGTGTTAGTGGTCTACGACGACGCGGATCTCCCGTTGGGGCGATTGCGGATTCGTCTCTCCGGTTCGGCCGGCGGCCACAATGGGGTGAAATCGCTGATCCAGCATTTCGGAACCGATTCTTTTCCGCGACTGAAGTTTGGAATCGGTCGCAATGCGGGCGAAAAAGCGGATCCGCGGCACGACATGGTCGGCCACGTGCTGGGAAAATTCTCCGCCGAAGAAGCCCCGGACCTCGAAAAAAGTATGGCGCGCGCGGCAGAAGCGGTAAATGATGCGCTTTCTTCCGGCCTGGCCTCGGCGATGAATCGGTTCAATCAGAACCCTGACACTCCGGCCGGGAAGTCGAAACCGCCGAAACGGAAGCAATCTCAGGAAACGCCCAGCGATTCCCCATCAGAAAAACCGAAGGATCCGACCGGTCTCCCGAACGAATCGGCGGTATCTCCCCAACCTCCCCACCAGAACTCATGAGAAACTACGAAGGTATCTATGTCCTGAATCTGCAGGGCTCCGAAGAGGGCGTCGACGATCTCGTCAGCGTCATCACCACCGAACTCGAAGCTGAAGGCGCCAAGCTGAAGCAGGTCGACCGCGTCGGCCGCAAGGAATTCGCCTACGAAAACCACGCCAAGCAGAAGCACGGCTACTACGTTCAGTGCCAGTTCGAAGCCGAGCCGGACGCGATCGAAAAAGTGCGCGGCAAGTTGTCCCTGAATGACGACATCCAGCTGCAGCACTACCAGGTGCGCTAAGAACAGCGGACGCGTTCCGCCCCGAAAGAAATGTTCGCCAAGCGCCGTTCCAATCCCTAGAGTCGCGAACCATGGCCAGCCTGAACAAAGTGATGCTGATCGGGAATCTCACCCGGGATCCCGAAGTTCGTTACACCCCGAAAGGAACCGCCGTGACCGACATCGGTCTGGCGGTGAATCGGAACTACTCGACGGACAGCGGCGAGCGGCGCGAGGAAACCACATTTGTCGACCTCACACTCTTGTGCCGACAGCCCGAGATCGCCGATCAATACATGAAAAAGGGTCGCCCGATCTATATCGAGGGACGGCTCCAGATGGATACCTGGCAGGACAAGCAGACCGGTCAGAATCGCAGCCGCCTCAAGGTGGTGGGTGACAATTTCCAGTTCCTCGGCGGTCGCGAAGAAGGCGGCGGCGGAGGGGGTGGTGGCGCCCCCCAGCAGTCCTACAGTGGCGGCGGCAACCAGTACGACTCAGGCCCGCCTCCGGGAAGCGGTGGAGGATACGAGGGCGGACCTCCGCCCAGCCAGGGCGGTGGCCACGACTACTCTGAAGAGGACGACGACATCCCGTTCTGAGAAACTCTGGACGCGATCACTTTTCGAAGAGGCGCCCCGCAACGGGCGCCTTTTTTCGTTTTGGGAAAAATTGGTAGCATGGGACTCCTGTCCCGTGCCTGTCCGGACGGGATTGAATCCCGTCCTCGCATCGTAAGCGCTTCACTCGCGGGATGGAATCCCACGGGGACATGCACGGGATGGAGTCCCATGCTGCGTCCTCCATTCACATTGATCACGGAAAGCGAAACTCCCGATCGATGAAGATCAGGTGCCACAGCTCGAGAATGACGAGAGACATCACCTGCTTGAGCCCGATGAACTCGCCGCGCTCCATTCCGTCGACCAGGGCGCGGACTCGCTTCGGATCGAAGTAGCCGCGCTTTTTCACGGCGTCCTCGTTCAACGTCAGGTCGATCAGCTCACGGATCTTCGGGTTCTGGTAGAAATAATCCATCGGCAGGAAGAACGGATTCTTCGGCCGGTTGGACACTTCGGGCGGCAGCATCTTGGCGGCCAGTTGACGTTCGATGATCTTGTCACGCTTCGTGGTCGCCTTGAGGTGGGCCGGCATCTGGAAAGCCAGCTCGATGACATTGTGGTCGAGGAAGGGCAGGCGGATCTCGAGGCTGTGTGCCATCGTGTTCTTGTCCTGGCGGATCAGGGCCCAGTCCTGCAGCCACTCGTCATACTGGAGCTTCAGCAGGCGATCGAGAAAGGGTGCGCCGCTTTCGCGATCGTTGGGATCTTCGGGAACGATCCAGTCACGGGTAGCGCGTGATTTGAACTCGTCCGAGTAAATCGAATGCCGCTCGTCGAGACTCCACAGCGTCCGCAGCATGGTGTAGTTTTGCCGCAGGTCGCGATTCCGGTAGTCGGCGAGGAATTCTCCGATCCGCTTTTTCCCGCCGCGACCGAGATCGGCCGGGAACTGGAAAAACTTGTTCAGGATGCCCATCGGCGTGGCCTTGAAGCCCGGCATCATCACTCCAGAGTGGATGAAATTCGGCACCATGCGCGAGTATTTCTCCACCAGCGGAATGATCTTGTGGAACTGGTAGCCGGCAAACATCTCGTCCGCGCCTTCGCCGCCGAGCACCACCTTGAAATCCTTCGAGCAATTCGCCGCCAAGCGATCGAACGCGATGATGAGCGCGTCGCCGACGGGCCGGTCCATCTGCCAGATCACGCGCGGCAACAGCTCGAAATCATCCGGCGTGATGTGGATCTCGTGGTGATTCGTTCCCAGCAGTTTTGCCGTTTCCGCCGCGTCCTTGGTCTCGTCGATTGCCGAATTGAACCCGATCGAGAAGGTGTTGAGGTTGGAATTGAACTCCTGCGCCGCCACCGTGATGAGCGAGGAATCGACCCCGGCACTGAGGTAGCTCGACACCGGCACGTCGCTGCGCATCGTCAGCTTCACCGCCTGGTGGAAAGCGGCTTCCAGTTCCTCGAAATACTCGCCGTCGCTCTTGTAGTTCCGATCCGTTTTCAGCGGCACCGACCAGTAGCGTTCGATGCGGACCTCGTTGTTGCGATTGATCGTCAACGAGTGTGCTACCGGCAGAATGTGAATCCCCGCGAACATTGTTTCCGGTTCGGGCACGTCGCGGAGCCCGAGATAGGGGTCGATCGCGTTCAGGTTGGGCGCGCGCTCCACGAATGGGCACTCGAGAATTGCTTTAGCCTCCGACGCGAAGACGAATTTGCCGTTTTGGTGGTAATAATAGAACGGCTTCTGCCCGCAGCGGTCCCGAGCGATGAAAGTCTCGCCGGTTTTCGTGTCGTGCACCGCGAAAGCATACATCCCGTTGAGGCGCTTCGGCAGATCCTTGCCCCATTCTTCGAAGCCGTGGACCAGCACCTCGGTGTCCGAGTGGGTCTTGAAGCGGTGCCCTTTCGCCTCCAACTGCTCGCGCAGCTCCACATAGTTGTAGATCTCGCCGTTCTGCACCACCGCCAAGGTGCCGTCCTCGTTGTAGATCGGCTGGTCGCCACCGGCGAGATCGATGATCGAGAGTCGGCAGTTGCCCATCGAGAACTTGTCGCTTTCGAAAAAGCCCTGCCCGTCCGGCCCGCGATGATGCAACGTATTCGCCATCCTGCGAAGCAGGTCGGCATCAGAAAACCCGGCGAATCCGAAGATGGCACACATAAGGCCGAAACCGATGCGGTTCCCCGGGCCACGGGTCAACTTGAAACTGATGGGGTGTTGGCGGCTTTGACCTACCCTTTTGCAGGTGATAGGCTCAAGCCATGACTCATGCGGAATTGAAGAGAAAGATCGAGGATGGTCTGCCGTTTACACTTCACGTTGCAGACGGACGAAATTTCGATGTGCCTCACCGGGACTTTATTTTTCTCGCACCCCGCTCATCCGTGGTGGTAGTGGCCGAACCCAATCCCGAAGATGAAGAGGAAACGGTTACCAATACCATCCCGCTACTGATGGTCTCCGGAGTGACGCAGACGAAACCAGTGGATCAGGTAGGGTAATTTGATTTAATCGAGTTGATTCTGTGGTGGTGGTGATTGGCGGGATCGCCGGCGTCTCTGGAAATCGTCCTCAATAATACTACAAGGCTTGCGCGGACACGGAGGTCCGCCCTCCGGCAGTTCACTTCCCGAAACAGACCAGCTCGCCTGACAGGGTACTCAGGTAGAGCTTACCCTGTGCAATGGCGAGGCCGTCCCACATGGGGGCGGGCACCTGGGCCTCGGCGACGACGGAACCGTCGGTGGTGTCGAAGGCCTTGAGGCGGCCGTCGCGGTGGACGGCATAGAGGAGACCGTTGCCGGCCAGAGCCATGGCGTGAATGTCGTTGGTGAGTTGGGTACCGGGTTTGAAGGGCTTCGCCTTTTCCTCGGCAGAAGTGAAGGCGTCGACCATCCATTTCGGTCCCTCGGCGATCCGGTAGGTGCGGAAGGGTTTCTCGCCCTTGCCGCCTCTCTGGGCGGCTTCCCAGCCCGTGATCCACTTGCCGCTGAACTCGGCCACGCCTTTCTCGTCGAAGTCGCGCCGGAACAGGTCGGTGCTGCCGTTGAGCTGGCCGAAGACCTAGCCGTCGCGAAACACCACCAGTGGCCGGCGAGGGGCTTCGCCGCGGAAACGGTCCTGGTGCCTGGCGCCGTAGGTCCAGGAGCCGCGCGGCACCCAGACTTCGCCGCCGCCGGTGTCGAGCTTGGCGAAGGCGTTCCACTTGTCCACATCGACGTTTTTCCCATCGGCGGAAAAGATCCACCGCGACATGGCGAGACCGTCTCCCTCGACGTGCAGGATGTCGACCGGGTCGAATTCGAGTCCGGAATTCTCGTAGAAACCCTCGTAGGGATTCTGGCCGGTGGGATCGGCCTTCTGCGGGATGTCATTGAGCCGGTGAACCCAGCGCTTTTCTCCGGTCATGGGATCGACCGCGAACACCAGCACGCCGCCGTCGGCGAGTTCCTGTCGGCCCGCCACGAAATGGGCGGTGTCGTTGTTGACCAGGACCGAACCCGGCACCGGCCACGGACTTTCCACCTGGCCGTAGGCGACGATGCGTTCGTCGACAGGCGCGGCGCGGCATTCCCAAACGAGTTCGCCGGTGTCGGCGCGGAGGGCGTAAACGTAGCCGGCGTGACAGCCGAAAAGAGCGAGCCCGCGATGGATCGTCGGCGGAGTGTCAACGCGTCCCCGGGCAGTGAAGCTCCAGATTTTCTCGCCCGAAGTGGCATCGATGGCGACGACCTCGTGAGCGTCCGATTTCGCCACGTAGGCAAGACCGCCAGCGATCACCGGGGCGCTGACCGGTCCCTTCACGAAGGGGTTTTCCGCCCAGTCGAAAAGGATGGGGCCGCCGGGGAGCGAGTCTGGTTGGGCGAGGGAAAGCGACCATTGCTGAGCCAGGGATTTCGGACCGTCACCGGCAGAGCTGCCGCTGCGCCATTGGTCGCCCCGATAGGTCGGCCAATCGCCCGCCGCCGTTTCCGGGGCCGCGGGATCGGGTGAGGCCGGGCCTTTGCGGACGGGAAACTCGATTTCCCCGACCGGACGTGAGGCGGGGTAATCGGACTCGGGCGAGGCCGGGGCCATGGCGACAAAGCCGCGCAGCATCGGCCAGCAGGTGCAGTGCTTGGGCGTGGTATAGATCAGACCGTTGGCCGGCACCCAACCGTTCTCCCGGGAGCAGTTCGCCTTGGTGATCCGGTTGGCGATGGTGTCGCCGGTTTCCATGTCGGTCATGTCGAGCACGCCGGCGAAGACGTATTTCGTGGTCGCCACCGGGGGGAAACAGTGCGCCAGTCCGGCCGGATGCGTCGCTTTCGTTTGCCCGGTTTTCGGATCGAGCGCGGACACCTCGATCAGTTCGCGTTTCGTGTTTTCCTTGTCGGCGGTGTTGACCTTGCCGCCGTGGAGGATCCACAGGTCGTCGTCGGTGAACATGGCCCGCGCCTGCCGCTTGTGATTCATCCCGGGCGCGAAATCCAGTTCCCATGCCAAGTTGCCGGTTTCCGCGGAAAGCAGGTGCAGTCCGTTGCCGGCATCGTGATCGCTGAGTGACGACACTTCGTAGGCCGCCTGGTCGCCGTGCATGACCACGCGAAAAACCTGGTCGAGCCACGGGTAATCCGAGCGCTTCCACTTGATCTCTCCCGAGTAGAGATCGACCGCCACCGCCTCCGATTTTTCACCGCGCTTGGGCCGACCGCGGATCAGGGTGACGGTCTCGCTGTTGGCGGCGAGATTGCGGGGATCGCCCGCCTCGATGTGCCAGAGTTCCTCCGCCGTCTCGGTGCTGAAAGCGCGGACCTGGGTCGGATCGGAAGCGATCACGACATCGTGGTGATGGATGATCTCGTCCGGCTCACCGATCCCCTCGTAGGTGCGAACGATCTCGCCGGTGGCGGCCTCGAGCGCGACCAGTTTTCCCTGCGCGACGGCGAACAGGTATTTGTCCGAGGCAATGGGACGCGCCCGGTCATACGAGAGCGCCGGGAGGTTGAAGGCCGGGTCGTTCACCTCGCCTTTCTGGAGATCCCGATGCCAGAGTCGCAGTCCGTTGAAACTGTCGCGGGCGAGGACGCCGCCGTAGAAATTCCGGCCGCCCTCGGTGACGAGTCCCTCGACCTCCGCCATCGCCGAAGCCACCCAGCGGACGCGCTCGGGCGGTCCGACGGCCGTGTCGCGCGAGACCGCGTTGCCATCGGCGCCGTGTCGCGGGTGCGACCACGTGTCCATGTTCTCGGGCCACGGTTTCCGGGCGACAATCGCATCCCCCTGGCGAGCGATCGAATCGAATCCCGCCGTCATCAGTTCTTGTGCGCTCCCACTGGCACCATGTGGAACAACCACCCTGCCACGCGGCGTGAGGACACGTAGGATCTCAGGAAGCGGGATTTTGCCGAGGCTCTGCACCATCACCGCGTTGACCACATTCTCCGAATAAGGCAGCTGAGCCGGATTCGCCAACGCTTCGGCGGATGCCAAGCCGTAGACCCCGTCCGCCTTCAGCGATTCGCGAGCCTTGGCGGCCCGGTCCGAGTCGGGATCCAGCACGTGGACCAGATAGCGTCCCGTCTTGCTCAGCAGCGCGGCCGTTTCAGTGTTTTCAGCACCCAGTTGCACCACCAGGCCGCCGTGGAGGTCACCGACCTCGGTATCATCATCGATCGCTCTCACGAGCGGCGGAGAAAGAGCCAGGCAGGCGATGGCGAAAAAGGTAAGCCGGTTCCGAGTTTGGGGGCGGTTCATGGTGGCGCCGAGTTTCCCAGAAATCGGCCGACAAGGTCAATGCCTCGCGTTGGCACGAAAACGTCAGATTGGGACAACCACCGAAGCGACCGTTCCGCGAACGAGTCTCGCGAAAGGCTTGCGTTCCGCTCCCGTGACCGGCAACGTTTCCGCCCTGCTTATGAAAAACCCGATTGTCCGAATCTGCTCTCTCGCGGTGCTCATCGCCGCTCCCTGTTTTCTCACCGCCGACGAAGACGGTTTCCAGCCGCTCTTCAATGGCAAGGACCTCTCCGGCTGGACCAATCCCTACGAGTGGGGGAAAGCCGAGGTGGTGGGCGATGAGGTCCATCTCACTTCAGACAAGAAATTCTTCCTCGTCACCGAGAAGGAATATTCTGACTTCATCTTCGAAGGCGACGTCCACCTGCCCGAGGGCAAGGCGAATTCCGGTTTCATGTTCCGCTGCCACGTCGAGCCGAACAAGGTCTACGGCTACCAGGCGGAGGTCGATGGTTCCGATCGTCGCTGGTCGGGCGGACTCTACGATGAGGGCCGCAACCAGTGGCTCTGGCCCAGCCAGAAAGGCCGCACCAAGGTCGAGGCCGCGCTGGCCCACGAAGCCGAATCACAAGCGTATTTCAAAAAGCCCGAAGTGCAGGGTGCCCTGAAGCGGAACGACTGGAATCACTACAAGATCACCTGCCAGGGCAACTCGATCAAAATCGAGGTCAACGGCGTCGTCACCACCGAATACACCGACGATACCGATGCCAAGGGCCACCTCGGCATCCAGCACCACGGCGAGGACGGCCAGACCTACAA
>JAGRPB010000455.1 GCA_020439945.1 Verrucomicrobiia bacterium | reverse complement strand
ACTGCGCACAGCGCCGGGCTCAGCGTCAGCGCCACCACGCAACTGATCACCATGGTCGTGGCGATGGTGATGGCGAATTGCTTGTACAGCACACCGGTGATGCCGGGCACGAACGCCACCGGCACGAATACCGCCAGCAATACCAGCGTGGTGGCGATGATCGGGCTCGTCACCTGCTGCATGGAAATGATGGCGGCCTGGTGTGGATCATTGCCTTCGGCGATCAAGCGCTCCACGTTCTCGATGACCACAATGGCGTCGTCGACGACCAGGCCGATGGCGAGAATCAACGCAAACAGCGTGACGGTGTTGATCGACATGCCGGCCGCACTGAGCACCACCATCGCACCGATCAGCGAGACCGGCACCGTGGCCATCGGAATCAGCGTGGCGCGCCAGTTGCCGAGGAAGAAGTAGACGACCAACAGCACCAGGAACACCGCCAACGCCAGCGTGTACAGCACTTCGGAAACCGCGGTGCGGATGAAGCGGGTGGTATCGAGCGGAATGCGGTATTCAACACCGGGCGGGAA
>JAGRPB010000454.1 GCA_020439945.1 Verrucomicrobiia bacterium | reverse complement strand
AATGACCTCGAAGCGCTGGCCCATCATGCGCGCCAGCTCTTCGCCGCGCCCGAGGCCCGGATTGGCCCCGATCAGGGCGTTGGTGTAGCGGTGGCGCGGCTGGGTGACGATATCGAGCGACGAGCCGAACTCGATGAGCTGGCCGCCATAGATCACGCCAATCTCGTCGCAGACCGAGCGCACGACGCCGAGTTCATGGCTGACGAAAAGCAGGCCCATGCCATGCGCCGTGCTGAGCTCGACGATCAGGCGCAGGATCTCGTTCTGCACCGTGACGTCGAGCGCGGTCGTGGGCTCGTCAGCGATGAGCAGCTTTGGCTGCGCGGCAATCGCCATGGCGATCAGCACGCGCTGCTGTTGGCCGCCGGAAATCTGGTGCGGGAAGCGATGCACCAGGCTCTCGATATCGGGAAGCTGCACCTGATCGAGCAGCTCCAGCACCCGCTTGCGGATGGCGCCGCGGTCAAGATCGGTGTTGAGGCGGAGCGCCTCGGCCACCTGCTTGCCGATGCGCGTGGTCGGATTGAGGGCCCG
>JAGRPB010000453.1 GCA_020439945.1 Verrucomicrobiia bacterium | reverse complement strand
GATGGAGGTGTATTCGAGGTCGGCGGTGTTGGTGAGGAGCTGGCCATCGGTGACGGTGGCGAGCAGGGTGGCGTCATAGGCGAGGGTGAGGAAGTCCCCGGCCGCGAGGTCAAACCCGCCGGCCACTTCGACAATGCCGGAGGCGGAGACCGTGAAAAACGCGGACATGTCGGCGCCATCGGAATCGCGAGTGGCGGTGAACGTGCCGGTGGTGAGGCTCATCTGAGCGGGCAGGGTGTCGGCGAACGTGACATCGAAGGCGTCGATGTCGCCGGTGTTGGAGACGATGATTTGATAGCTCACCGTGTCACCGGCGTCGGGATTGGCGGGAGCGCTGGTGATGGACTTGGCGACGGAGACGACGGGTTCGACGATCTCGACGTCGACGGTATCGGTGCGGACGACGGTGTCATCGGCACTGCCGTCGTTGTCGGTGTCTTCCAGCAGGGTCAGGGACGCGGCGTTGTTGATGATGTCCCCGTCCTGGTTTTGGAGCACATTGACGACGACGGCGTCGATGAAGATGCGGATCTG
>JAGRPB010000452.1 GCA_020439945.1 Verrucomicrobiia bacterium | reverse complement strand
ATACGAGATCGTTGCCGCGACGTACCCTCGAGCCGCAATCGCTTGTGCGAGCTTCTCGTGACTCGACCGATGCCCTTTGGCCCAGCCGCCGCCATGAATGCAGACGACAGCCGGCAACTGCCCCCACGCATCCTTCGGGCGATAGATGTCCATCTCCAAAGTGCGATCGCCGTAGCGGGCATAGGTGACGTCGCGACGGGCGTTGAGTTGTCGCAGCGTCTCTGCGGAAATCTCGGTCCGCCCATCGGCGCGAGACGCGACTACTTCTCCCGCGGGACGGGCATCGAGACGCATCTCCTCCTGGAACATCACCGCCATGCCGCGGAGCTTGCGGGCCATCTCTCCGTTGCGCACGGGGGTCGTCTCGCCCAGGTCGCCACCGAGATCGTACAGCGTCAAACTCGGACCCAGGTGCAGCTTCCAGTCTCGCCAGCGAACCGCCGATAGCGCCCCCTCGCTGCCGTGATAGAAGAACGCCTCGCTGTATTCGTGCCGGTTGATCAGCGGAGCCCATTCCCCGGGCGGATCCCACCTG
>JAGRPB010000451.1 GCA_020439945.1 Verrucomicrobiia bacterium | reverse complement strand
GCGCTTTCGATCTCAGGCAGCCCTTTTTCGAGCTTTTCGTGAAGCTGCTTTTCGAGCTTTTCGTTCGGCTCAAGCTCGAGGCTGCGCCGCCATTGATACCCCGCCTCGATCTTCCGGCCGAGACGCCAGTAAACGTCGCCGAGATGATCCGTAATCGTCGGGTCGCTCGGCTCGAGCGCGGCGGCCTGTTCGAGATAAGGCGCAGCCTTTTCGAATTCGCCGCGCTGGTAGTGCGCCCAGCCGAGGCTGTCGATGATGGCGCCGGAATCGGGTTCGAGTTCAACAGCCTTCTCGATCAGCTTGAACGCCTCGTCGAGATTGACGCCGCGCTCGGCCCAGCTATAGCCGAGATAGTTGAGGGCCGCGGGCTCTTCCGGCGCGATCTCAACCGCGCGCTGCAAATCTTTTTCCGCATCGTCCCAGCGGCCGAGCTCGATGAGCGAGGCGCCGCGCGAAACATAAAAGCGCCACGCCGCTTTCTCCGGCGGCTTGGCGTCGCCGCTCTTTTCAACCGAAGCGATGATCGCATTGAGCG
>JAGRPB010000450.1 GCA_020439945.1 Verrucomicrobiia bacterium | reverse complement strand
GGTGTTCCTCGGCGCGCTGGGGCTGGCGTTGCGGCTGCTCGGGCTGCCGGCCTCGTACCTGTCGACCTTCGTGCTCGAGGAGCGCTTCGGCTTCAACCGCAGCACGCGGCGGACCTTCTGGCTCGATCAGGCCAAGGGGCTCGCGCTGACCATGCTGCTCGGCGGGCCGCTCGTCGCGGCCATCCTGTGGCTGCTCAACGCGCTCGGCGAGGACGCCTGGCTGTGGTGCTGGGGCGTGACGACGGCCTTCGCGCTCGTCGCGATGTTCGTCGCGCCGACGTGGATCATGCCGCTGTTCAACCGCTTCACGCCGCTCGAGGACGGCGAGCTGCGCCGCCGGATCCTCGACTACGCGCGCTCGGTGTCGTTCCCGCTCGAAGGGATCTTCGTCATCGACGGCTCCAAGCGCTCGGCCAAGGCCAACGCCTTCTTCACCGGCTTCGGCAAGAACAAGCGCATCGCGCTGTACGACACGCTCGTCGAGCAGCAGTCCGAGGACGAGCTCGTCGCCGTCGTGGCGCACGAGATCGGTCACT
>JAGRPB010000449.1 GCA_020439945.1 Verrucomicrobiia bacterium | reverse complement strand
CATGCGCCCGCGGCCGAGCGCGAAGTCCAGGCCGAGGTCGGCGGCCTGCTCGACGAGGATGCCGCCGTCATTGCGCCATAGTTGATTCGGCCCGCTGCCGTTGCCGCTGTCGGCGCCGACCATCTCGAGCAGATCCGGATCTCCGTCGTGATCGAAATCGGCCCACATCGCCCCGTGGGTGTCGGCCTTGGGCAGGCCGCTCCACACCAGCGGCACCAGGTCGACGAAGGTGCCGTCGCCCTGGTTGATCCACAATTGCGGTGTGTTGGCGTGGTTGCCGACCCATAGATCGGGCCAGCCGTCGCCGTCGAAATCGGTCCAGGAGCCGGCGCCGAAGGTCGGTCCACCACCCGACACCCCGGCCTGCGACGTGACGTCGTCGAAGGCGATGCTGCCCTGCGCCACGAGGGAGCCCACCGCTCCCAGGCTCAGGACAGCCGTGAGGGGGAGCAGGCTGCGCATGGAGGACCTGTTCTGATCTTATCCCGAAAACGCCTGTTGCTGCGGCTTCTGGGTGCCCGAATCGCCTCTCGCAAC
>JAGRPB010000448.1 GCA_020439945.1 Verrucomicrobiia bacterium | reverse complement strand
AGGAGTCCGCGCTGTTTGAGATCCGTGATCAATGCAGCGCAGGCACGATCAACGTCTTGGCACTGCTGGCGGATGTCGCTCGGCAAGTTGTAATGCTGATCCCAGCCGCGATGGTACAGCTGAATGAATCTCACGTCGCGCTCGGCCAGTCGTCGTGCGAGTAAACAGTTGGCGGCAAACGTACCGGGTCTTCGAGCGTCCTCGCCATACAATTCCATGGTCGTTTCCGTCTCGCCGGACAGATCCGTTAGCTCGGGCACCGAAGTCTGCATCCGGTAGGCCATCTCGTATTGAGCAATACGCGTCTCAATCTCTGGATCGCCGTAGGTAGTGAACTGCTTGTGATTTAGTTTCGCGATGCCGTCCAGCATCCGCCGTCGAGTGGCGGCGTCGATGCCATCAGGATTCGATAAGTACAGCACCGGGTCGCCGCTCTTGCGAAAGTTGACGCCCTGATGGCTTGACGGCAGGAAGCCCGTGCCCCACAGGCGAGTGTACAACGGGTCGGCTGGTCGGGCCGCGCTGCCATCGGAGAGCAG
>JAGRPB010000447.1 GCA_020439945.1 Verrucomicrobiia bacterium | reverse complement strand
AATTGTCGTTCATCGCCTTGGCAGGCTTGGCCCCGATGGCGAGAAATCCGGTGGCCACGATCTGGCGGTCATGCTCGGCATCGTTCTCGGCGGGCAACTGATCTCCGGCGATCTGCTCGGTCACGAAACGGTCGTAGGGCAGATCCCGATTAAAGGCATCGATGACATAGTCCCGATACCGCCAGGCATGAGGAAACGACGGATTGCGGCTGAGTCCGTCATTGCCGTTTGATTCTCCGTAGCGGGCCACGTCGAGCCAGTGCCGTCCCCAGCGTTCGCCGAACTGAGGCGAGGCGAGGAGGTCATCGACCCAGCGCTCCACCGCCTGTTGGCCGTCCGTCTCAAACTCGGTCGTGAAGGCCGCCACCTGCTCAGCGGTCGGCGGCAGACCGATGAGATCGATAAACAAACGCGGCAGCAAGGTCGCCGGCGGCGCGTCTTCCGTCGGGGAAAGTTCCGCTCCATCGATTCCCGCCAGCACGAAATCATCGATGGGATCGCGACCCCAGTCCGGATCGGAAACTTCGGGCACCGCAGGA
>JAGRPB010000446.1 GCA_020439945.1 Verrucomicrobiia bacterium | reverse complement strand
CAATTGGATCGAATATTGCAGAAGGAACTTCTAGGAAGTCCCGTATTGAGAAGCAGCGCTTTCTTGAAATAAGTTATGGCAGTACTCTAGAAGTACTTAATTTATTTTTAATAGCACACGATCAACAATTTATAAAAGAAGCTGATGTCTTACAACTTCGAAGTATTGTTGAGGAGCTTACTAATAAGCTTTACAAGTTGAAAGAAACAATCCAGTGATAAACTTCAAACAAATAAACACATATACATATAAACAATTCTCAACTTCATTGATACAAGTTGATTATGTTTTCATATCATTAAAATATTATATCCTGTGAAAATTCTCGTTACCGGCGGCGCCGGATTCATCGGCAGCCATCTCGTTGAAGCGCTACTTGCTGATTCCCGTGTTTCTTATGTCCGGGTTCTGGATAACCTGGCTACCGGAAACCGGTTAAATATCGAGCCCTTCATGAACAACTCAAAATTCGAGTTCATGTGTAGAGATATCCAGGAATACAATACGTTTTTTTATGCGTGTAAGGATATGGATTTTAT
>JAGRPB010000042.1 GCA_020439945.1 Verrucomicrobiia bacterium | reverse complement strand
GCCACCTGGGTGACGGCGCGCGCTTCCCAGATGTCGTGGGTCAGCGGCTTCTGAGTGTAGCACGCGAGGCCTTTGCGCATCGCGTTGATGGTGATGATGGCGTGGTTGTGGTCCGGAGTGGAAACGGTGACCGCATCGAGATTGTCGGCTTCTTTTTCCAGCATCTCCCGCCAGTCCATGTAGAATGGAGCGTTCGGATAGTTGCGGCGCGCTCCGACCAGGTTCTTCAGACGGCCTTCGACATTGGGATATTGAGCCACGTCGACGACGTCGCAGAGAGCGGCAATATCGAAACCGGCTTCAGCCGATCCCTGGATATCGCTGGCGCCTTTGCCTCCGGTGCCGATCGCACCGAGACGAATGCGGTCGTTGGCACCGAACACGCGGCTCGGGACGACTTGAAAGTTCCAGGCGGTGGCGGCAGCCGCCGCGGCGGCTCCTTTGAGCATTTTCCGACGTGACAGGGATTCCATGGATCGATCTTGGGGGATGTGGGTTGGTTTTTTAGGTGAGGCCCGAATTAAAGGGCCAAACCAGCGGCGATTCAATGCCTATCTTGGCATCCATCGGGCGTAAAAACGTGTCCCGCCGGCCCGCGAATTACCGGAGAACGCCAAACGCAGGTCGGTGAGCAGCCTCCCCCTTTTTCATACCGCACTTCTCGCCAGTCAGGGCGCCTTGGGAGCCGTAGCCTGATTGGCGACTTCCCCCGCTCCGTTCTTCGAAAGCGGCACCACCTGAAACCCATCCGGTGGCGGGCTGCGAAACATTCCGGCCGGGAGGGCAGCCGACACGCTGATCGAGACATTCAACGCCAGCTGTGACTGTTTATCCCTCAGTTTCAGAAGCTTCGGGGTGATGTCGAGAATCGCGAGTTCGAAGAACTGCTCCTGGTATTTGATGGCGATCGTTTCACCAACCCCGAGTCGCTCGGCGCCGACCATGATTTCCTTCGTGTTGGGAAAGGCTCCGGTGATGTTCAGTTTCGTCCCGGCTTCCTGAAGCTTTCGGCGATAGATCTCCGCCTCCAGTTCGGCCTCGTCGGCGGCGGTGTTGAGCGATTCACCTCCCTCGCCCTCGACGGTCGATTCGCTGGCGACGACCCGAGCTTCCTTCACCTTCACCTCCGGCGCGTTGGGAGCCGGGGTGGTTTCCTCCTCCTCTTCCTCGAAGTCGACACCGGGGATCCAGTCAAATAGGGACTTCACCTGGTTTGCCAGCGCGGTCATGCCGGCAGTCCGACGCTTTTGATCGGCCATGGCCTGTTTCAGGTTTTCGTCTTGGGCGAGGGATTCGCCGGCGGACAAAAGGAAACTGGCGGCGGCGATTCCCAACGACCACCAGAGGGACGAAGAAGACAACTTCATGTGATTATCACGGTTCCTGAATTCGGGTCGCACCAAACCCATGGGGGCGTCGCGACGGCGGTCGTGACGCCATCATGGCGCCACTCGAGCTATTTTATCTGATTTTTATGGTTTTTATAGTCAATTTTTGCAAAAGATGGATTGAGCCGTTCTTTCCTGCATTGCCGACAATCGGATGGGACGTGGATTCGTAGCGCGTGGGACTGGACAAGTGAGCCGCGACCGGGCAAAAAGTAGCGACTTTCCCTCACCCCAAACTATCTCATCGATGAAACGTCCCGACTTTCCCTGCGATCAGTCTCTCCTTGCCATGTTTGGCACGACCTTGATGCTGGCGCTGTCCACCGCGGCTCATGGCGAAAACTGGACCGAGTTTCGTGGTCCTGGCGGTCAGGGGCATTCCACTGCCACCCACCTTCCCACCGAATGGTCGGATCGGGACAATGTCGCCTGGGAAACCGACGTTCCCGGCGCCGGATGGTCGTCACCGGTCGTCGTCGACGGACGCATCTACCTCACTTCGGCGGTCGAAAATGGCGGCGGACTTTCGCTGCGGGCCCTGGCTTTCAATGCGGCTGACGGCCAATCGCTCTGGGATGTCGAAGTCTTTCCCGTCAACGAGCCGACCCGCATTCACAAGAAGAACAGCCCGGCCTCCCCCACTCCGATTTTCGAGGATGGGAAACTCTATGTCCATTTCGGCCACGACGGCACCGCCTGTCTCGACGCCAGTTCCGGCAGCGTGATCTGGAAACAGGAATCGCTCCACTACGCGCCGGTTCACGGAAACGGCGGCTCGCCGATCATCGTGGGCGACAAACTGATTTTCAGCATCGATGCCGCCAGCGACCCCTTCGTGGTGGCGCTCGACAAGAAGACCGGACAGGTCATTTGGAAAACGCCTCGCAACGTCGAGGTGAAGCGCACTTTTTCCTTTTCCACGCCGCTGGCGATCGAAGTGAACGGCAAAACCCAGGTCGTCAGCCCCGGTAGCGGCGCCGTCATTTCCTATGATCCTGAGACAGGTGCTGAAATCTGGCGTTGCGACTATGACGAGGGTTATTCGGTCGTGCCGCGTCCCGTCTATGCCCACGGGCTCGTCTACGTCTGCTCCGGTTTCAACCAGGCGAAGCTCTACGCCATCCGCTCCGACGGCCAGGGCGACGTGACCGAGTCTCATGTCGCCTGGGTGTACTCCAAGACGGTGCCGAAGGAATCCTCGCCTATCGTGGTCGATGACTTGCTCTACTTCAACGATGACAAGGGCGTGGCCACCTGTCTCGACGCGAAAACCGGCGACGTCCAGTGGCAGGAACGTCTCGCTCCCGGGGGCTACTCCGCTTCGCCGATCTATGCCGATGGACACCTCTATTTTCAGAATGGCGAAGGCGTCGCCACCGTGATCCGGCCCGGTAGAAAGTTCGACAAGGTGGCCGAGAACGAGATCGGCGAACCCGGGCTCGCCTCCTACGGCGTCGCGGATGGCGCGCTTTTTCTCCGAACCGAATCAAAGCTGTTTCGGATCGCGGGCAACCCGTGAGCCCATTCAACCCTGTTGGGTCGGCGACCTGACAGGGTCAGATCGCGTTCGAGTCGAGCCGCCTCCTGCCTACCCGGTCGGCTGGGCCGGTCCGAAAGCGCCGCGGTCGCCACGCAGACGCGCCACCAGCTTTCCGAAAATGGAACCAATCTCCCGGCCCTCCATCGGGGCGGTGGTGAACCGGGCAGGACTTCCGTCGGTGGCGGGTTTGATGTGCCAGCGGAAAAACGTGCCGGGTCGACTCGGGGATTGGGTCGACCAGAATTCAAAGAACCGCAGATCGCTGACAACGTAGCTTCCCGTATCTGTGACCGGTTCGACAAACAGATAGCCCTCACTGAACCACAGCACGAAATCGACCACGCGATCGCCGATGAAAGGCTCGAGTTGGTCGATCCGGCGAGGGACACGATGGAAAGACAGCGGTTCATCGGAATCGTTGACAGCCCAGTAGCTGATGTAGTAGGCGTCCTCGGTTTCGAAAAGACCGCGCCAGATCAGGGTGGTGAACGGCGCGGCGGAGATCTCGCGTCGCAACACCGGACCGATTCCCGCCTCCGCCAGGTCGCGATCGAAGCGACGCGACGCCGTCGCCTGGGCGATGAAGCTGAAAGCGAGATAGCCCGTGATGGCCAGCCCGCATCCCCACGCCCACCCCGGACTGGCGCGACCCGGTTTTTCGCGGCGGAACAGGGCGGCGACGATCCAGACCAGCATCGGCAGGGTGAACAACGGATCGATGATGAAGAAATTGTTCAGACCGAATCGGCGATCGGAGAACGGTTCCCACAACTGCGTGCCGTAAACCGTGAAGCAATCGATGAGAACATGAGTGGCAAAGTTCAGGACCACGAACAGGGCGATTCGCCGGAGTCCGGGCGGCCCTTCGGGCCCGGGGCAATACCGGGCGCCTTTTCGATTCCACCAGCGGAAAAGCACCCAACTCGTTGCCAGGGCGCCCACCAGAATTCCGATGACGGAATGGGAGATGCCGCGATGCCAGCGGAGTTCGTCGATCGAATCGAGCCACGGATTGGCGAGGATGTCCAGATCGGGCAGAGTTCCCACCAGCGCTCCCCAAGCCAGGGCGCGCCTCCCGAGATGACGCCCGAGAACGCGTTCGCCAACGATGGCACCGAAGGCGGCCTGGGTGAGGGAATCCATGGTGAGGCTGAGACGAAGAAGACGAAAAGAAATCTACGGCAGGAAGCGGCCGGAAGTTTCAGCAAAAGCTTCGGTAAGCTGGTGCTCTGGCGCGATCACCTACCGGAAAATGGCGGTTTTGTGTCGTATTTCGACAAAAAATCCGCTTTCAGATACAAGACGGCCGGTGCGCTTTCCGGTAGACTATGGACGTGTCATGATTGGGTCCCGTTTTCCCGCCCACGGTGCCCCCTTGTTCGCCTCCCCCCGTTATTTCGCTGCCATGATGAATCTCCCCCCGATGGCCTTTCGCGGCAGGCTTGCCCCCGCCCTTATGCTGGGATTGCTGGCGTTGCCGTTTGCCGGTGCCGCGCAGGATGAGGCGTCTTCCGCCTTCTATGGGGAAAAGGTCTATCCGATTCTAAAAGCGCGTTGCTTCGAATGCCACGGTGGCGAGGAAAAGTTGAAGGGCGGTTTTCGCATCACGAGTCATGAAGGTCTGCTGCGAGGCGGCGACCTGGGGGCCGCCTTCAACGGAGACGAGCCCGGCGCGAGCCTGCTGCTCGACATGGTGAACTACGCCGACGGCGATCACCAGATGCCACCGAAGTCGAAATTGCCGGACGACGAAATCGCGGTGCTGACGGAATGGATCACAAAACACGGTGCCACCTACGATCCCGCGCTGGAAATCGAGGGCGATGTCTCGGAACGCCGCCGCAGCTTCACCGTTTCCGAAAAGGACCGCCAGTGGTGGTCGTATCGTCCGCTCCGCCCGGAACTCAGTCCGCCGAAGGTGAGCGATCCGGCCTGGGAAGAGAACGGGATCGACGCCTTCATCCTGGCTCAACTGGATGCGGCCGGCCTGAAACCGAATCCGATCGCGGAACCTGCGGTTCTTTGCCGCCGCGTTTTCTACGACCTGATCGGACTGCCGCCAACGCTCAAAGAGGTGCAGCGCTTTGAAGCGGCTTGGGGAAAGGACTCCGAAGCGGCGTGGAACGAATTGATCGAAGACCTGCTGGCCCGCCCCCAATACGGCGAGAAATGGGCTCGGCACTGGCTGGACATCGTGCGCTACGCGGAATCGAACGGGTTCGAACGAGACAATCCGAAGCCGGAAATCTGGCGCTACCGGGACTACGTGGTCCGGGCGTTCAACGAGGACAAACCTTACGACCAGTTCGTCATCGAGCAGATCGCCGGCGACGAGATCGCGGAACCGACGCTGGATTCTCTCGTCGCGACCGGATTTCACCGGTTGATGCAGTGGGACGACGAGCCGGCCGATCGAAAGCAGCATGTCTACGACGTGCTGGCCGACGATGTCCAGGTGACCTGCGAGGCCTTCCTCGGCACCACGATGGGGTGCGCGCGCTGCCACGATCACAAGGGCGATCCGATTTCCCAGAAGGACTACTACTCATTCATGGCCTTCTACCACGGGATCACCCACTATCGCACCGAGGGCACGATGGTGGCCTGGGCGACGGAGGAGGAGAAAGCGAAATTCGAAGCGGTCCGCAAGCAGCGTATCGTCGACCTCGAAGCCAAGAGCCATTCCCTCGAGACCGAAATCGCGGCTTATCTCGAAGGCGAGAATCTGCTCGCGAAAGGCGAGGACCGGCCTCTCACCTTTGTCGAAGACGCCCGGCACGGCGGCTCCACCTGGGACTACACGACGAGCAAGCCCACTCCCGACTGGCGCGAAGTCGGGTTTCGCAACAAGGCCTGGACCAAGGCGAAAGGCGGCTTCGGAAAGAACGGCACGCCCGGCGCCGCGGTTTGCACCGAATGGTCGACGCCCGAAATCTGGATGCGAACCGAGTTCGGGCTGACGGCGCTGCCCAAGTCGCTGGTGATGGAGATTCATCACGACGAAGACGTGGAAGTCTACCTGAATGGGCAGTTGATCCACGAAGCAACCGGTTTCCTGACCGATTACGAAACGGTACCGTTGCCAGACTCCGCCCTCGACGCCCTGCAGACCGGTCGAAACGTATTGGCGGTTCATTGCCGTCAGACGAGCGGCGGTCAATACATTGACCTGGCGTTGCGAAGCGGAACGGCAGCGGGCTTCAACCCGGCGGAAATCGTGAACGGGAAAGCCGCGAAGAAGTTCGGGCCGAAACTCAAGGAGCATTTCGGACGCGACGTGGTCGCCGAATGGAAAGACCTGCAGAAGCAGATTGATGCCGTGAGGCAGGAAAGCCCCGGGATTCCCGTCAACGCGGTGACCGAGAACGGGGCGGAAGCGGAGCCGCTGAATGTGCAATTGCGAGGGAGCGCCCACGCTCCCGGAGATCTCGTCGTTCCTGGTTTTCCCGCGGTGCTCGGAGCTAGCGGCAACGATCCGAAGCCGGCCGAGTTTTCTCCTATCACACGGCAGGGCAGAATCTCCACCGGGCGCCGTCTGGCGCTGGCCGAATGGATTGCCAGTCCCGAGAATCCGCTGACGGCCAGGGTGATCATGAATCGCATGTGGCAGCATCATTTCGGACGCGGTATCGCTCCCAGCACGAACGACCTGGGGCATCTCGGCGAGGCTCCCACCCATCCCGAGTTGCTCGAGTGGCTATCCAGTGAACTGATCCGGCGCGGTTGGAGCCTGAAAGCGATGCATCGTCTCATCCTGAACAGCCACGCCTACCGGATGTCCTCGGCACCGAACGACTCCGCCTTGGCTCAGGATCCGGAAAACCGGCTTTTCTGGCGCTACAACATGCGCCGCCTGACGGCCGAGGAACTCCGCGACAGTATTCTGGCCGTGTCGGGTTCCTTGAATTTGAAAACCGGTGGGAATTGGGTGTTTCCTCCGCTTCCCGCCGAGGTGCTGGCCACCGCCTCGCGCCCGGGCAAGGGGTGGCCGATTTCGAAGGCGAAAGAGGATCATTTCCGGCGTTCGCTCTATATCCATGTGAAGCGCAGCCTGCGGCATCAAATGCTGGCGGATTTCGACCAGGCGGATACCGACAGCCCGTGCGCGGTGCGGTTTTCCACCACGGTGCCCACGCAGGCGCTGGCCATGTTGAACTCGGAATTCGTCAACCAGCAGGCTGAGATCCTGGCACAGCGACTCCGGGATTTCAGCCGCGAGCCGGCCGAGCAAGTCCGGGAAGGCCTCGCCCTGACCACGCAGCGTGAGCCGAGCGAAGACGAGGTGCGGCAGTGTCTCAACTTCATGGGCAACATCAAATCCCAATCGGGACTCGACGATCGTGCGGCGCTGGATCGTTTCGCGTTGCTGGCGTTGAATTTGAACGAATTTGTCTATCTCGATTGAACCCTGTTTGCTCCCCCACCCAACCCTGTCTGATCACGTCATGAAAAGGTCCGCAAAACCCGGCAACCACTTCTGCGGCAATCTACGACGTCGCGAGTTTCTCCATACAGTCGGGGGCGGATTCCCGGCACTTGCATTGACCGGTCTGCTCAGCCAGGAGGGCTTTTTCAGTAAGGCCAACGCTGCTCCCGGCGCGGCCTCGGTAAATCCCCTGGTTTCGCGACCACCGATGCTGCCTGGCAAAGCGAAGAACGTGATCTTTCTCTTCATGTACGGCGGGCCGAGTCACATCGACACCTTCGATTACAAGCCCGCCATGTATGGCATGGATGGCAAGACGATCGACGTGAAGACATTCGGTCGCGGCGGCAAGAAGAACCAGGGCCGGATCGTCGAGCCGAAGTGGAAGTTCAAGCAGTACGGCGAATGCGGGAAATATGTGTCCGATCTTTTCCCCCATCTTGGCACCTGCGTGGACGACATCGCGTTTCTGCATTCGATGACCGCGGCATCGCCTATTCACGGTTCCGCGTTGTTGATGATGAACTGTGGTTCGGTGATCAGCGGGAAACCGTCCCTCGGTTCGTGGGTCAATTATGGGCTCGGCAGCGTGAACGAGAATCTGCCGGGCTACGTGGTGATGCTCGACCAGAGCGGCGGTCCGATTTCCGGCGCCAAAAACTGGACCAGCGGTTTCATGCCGGCCAGCTACCAGGGAACCGTATTCCGATCAAAAGGCGACCCCATTCTCAATCTCCGCCACGTGAACGGCATGGATCGCTCCGAGCAGCGATTGCTGATCGATTCGTTGAATCATCTCAACGAAGGCCATCTCGAATCCCGCTACGACAACACCAATCTCTCCGCCCGCATTGCCAGCTACGAACTCGCCTACAAGATGCAGGCGACTGCCCCGGAAGCGATCGATCTGGATTCGGAATCCGAGGAAACGAAACGCCTCTACGGAATCGATCGGGAACAGACCTCGGATTTCGGCCGAAAATGTCTCCTCGCACGCCGGCTCGTGGAACGTGGCGTGCGCTTCATCCAAGTCTACTCGGGCGGCGCTCACAACGATGACAACTGGGATGCCCACGGCGATCTGGAGAAAAATCACAACCTCCACGCCGGACAGACCGACAAACCGATCGCGGGTCTCATCAAGGACCTGAAACGGCGTGGCATGCTCGACGATACCCTGATCGTGTGGGGCGGCGAATTCGGTCGCCAGCCCACCGCCGAATACGCCGAGGGAACCGGTCGCGATCACAACAGTTACGGCTTTACCATGTGGATGGCGGGAGGGGGCGTGAAAGGCGGCATCAGTGTCGGTCAGACCGACGAGCTCGGGGCAACTGCCGTGGAAGATCGCTTTCACGTGAAACAGCTTCACGCCACCATTCTTCAGCTCATGGGGCTGGATCCAAACAACCTGAGCTTTTTCCACGGTGGACTGGATGAAAAACTGGTCGGCGTCCAGGAAGTGGAGCCGATTCATCAGGTGATCGCCTGATCGGCCCAATCCGAGGCAGCTCATAAAGATTTGGCTTTAAACGAGTTAAAGGAAAAGTCGCGAAAAGTAGTTGCCCGTTTGGATGGTGTGATGTATATCCATTAATCATGAGCGAAGAAGATTCCCGCCTGAAGGATATCACCGATCTGAGCTACCATGTTTCGGGTCGTGACACTTCCAAGGTGAGGACGCAGATCTATCTTTCCGAAGCCCAACGTGATTTCCTGAATCGCGAGTCCAAGCGCACCGGTTTCTCCATGGCCGAATTGATTCGCCATTACATCGAAGAAAAAATGAATCCCAATGAAGACATCTGGGAAGCCAATTCCCTGCTGGCACCCGCTCCGGAAGATCCCGATTTCGAAGGGCACGAAGACGGCTCCGTGAATACCGATGCCATCATCTACGGATCGTTTTCAGAATGATACTGGCCGACAGTTCCTTCTGGATCGCGCTTCGGGACCGCAGAGATACCCATCACGAGCGCGCCTCGGCATTGATCCGGGAGATTCTCGCCAAACGTTGGCCGATCACGATCACTGATCACATTTTCGCCGAGACTCACGCCTATTTTGTCCGTTCCGTTGTCCTGCGGAAGACGATCATCCGCGACTTGCTGGAGAATCCGGTGGTTCGCCTGGAAACGATCGAAGCGGCAGATCGAAACCGAGCGCTGAAATACCTGCGCGAGTTTGACGACAAGCATTGGTCTTACTGCGATGCGCTTTCATTTGCCGTCATCGAGCGGTTAAAGCTCCCCTTTGCGGCCAGCTTTGATCACCATTTTGGGCAACCCGGTTCTTTCGAACTGATCCGTTGACGGCTTGATTTCTCAGTATCCCTTCACCCTCTTCACCATGAAAAAAAACCTCACTCCCACAATGGCCGCTGTGGCGGTCATGTTCTCACTTGGCGCTGTGGATCACAGCAACGCAGTCGAACCTCGGCTCGTGATTGGTGCCGAAGCCGGCAAAGGCGTGGCCGTCGTTGATCCCAATGATGGGAACAAGGTCCTGTGGCACAAGAAGATCGGGAATGTCCACGATCTCCACCTGCTTCCCAACGGAAATCTCCTGACCCAGGACGGGTGGCCTCACGTGATAGAAATCGCCCTGCCTGGTGGTGATGTCGTCTGGGACTACGACGCGAAGAAACGGAATCGCGACGACGAGAAAGAGGTCCAGGTTCACGCGTTCCAACGTTTTCCGAACGGAAACACGATGATCTCCGAGTCGGGCAGCAGCCGGTTGATCGAGGTCGATGCCTCGGGGAAAATCGTGAAGGAATTCCCGTGGCAGGTTACCGAATCGCGGACGCATTCCGACACGCGGCTGGTTCGACAACTGGAGGACGGTCACTACCTGGTCGCTCACGAGGGCGATGAAACCGTCAAGGAATACGATGCCGATGGAAAGGTGATCTGGGAATTTCAGGTTCCCTTGTTCGGAAAAGAACACGCCAATGGCCACGGCCCCGAAGCGTTCGGCGGGAAATGCTTTTCAGCAATCAAACGCGACAACGGCAACTACCTCATCACCACCGGGAACGGTCATTCCGTGATCGAAGTGACGCCGGAAAAGAAAGTGGTCTGGAAACTGGAGCAGCACGATCTTCCCGGAATCACGCTGGCCTGGGTGACCACGATCGAGGAACTCGCCAACGGCAATCTTCGAATCGGCAATTGCCACGCCGGCCCGGAAAATCCCCAGATCATCGAAGTCACCCGCGACAAGAAGGTCGTGTGGACTTTCCACGATTTCGAAACCTTCGGAAACGCCCTGGCGAACACCTTGGTGCTCGACGGCGAGTCGGCCTTGGCGTTGCGGAAACGCCTGGAAAAGGCGGAGTAGCCTCGGAGAATTCGCGGATCAACAGGGATCCGTGTCTCTCTTGGCCAAGTCGGCGAATGCCTCGGCCAATCGGGAGGTGATCGGTCCCGGCGCCTGCGGCAGAGCGGTGCCGTTTACTGTCTCGATCGGTTGAACGTCTCTCAGCGTCGAAGTCAGAAAGGCTTCGTCGACGTGGCTCAATTCATCCAAAGGCGAATCGATCTCCTGCGCCTCGATACCGATCTCGCGGCAGAGATCGAGCACAATCCCACGGGTGACTCCCGCCAGACAACCGGCGGCAAGAGGCGGTGTGGTCAGCGTGCCGTCACGAACAATGAAAATGTTGGTTCCGGTTCCCTCACAGAGATTCCCGGCGAGGTTTCCGAAAATCGCTTCGTCGCCGCCAGCCTTCTTGGCCTCGTAAAGCGCGACCACGTTTTCGCCGTAGCTCACGGTCTTGATACCGGCGAGCGCTCCCCGCTCGTTGCGCGGATAGGAAACCGTCACCACCTTGGCGGCCGCCGGAAAGTCCGGCACCGGAGAGGCCGCGACGAGCAAGGTCTGGCCCTCGTGTCCGCGGGCGGAACCCAGTGGTCCCTGTCCCCCGGTCACCGTCACACGGATGCGGGCGTGCTGCAGTTCGTTGGCTCGGAGGACGGAACGCATCGCCTCGAGGATCAAATCACCATCCGGCGTTTCCAAGCCCATCCGGTCGGCGGACCGTTTCAGCCGCAGATAGTGCCGGGTGTGGGCAAAAGGCTCGCCATCGCGCGCCACGAGCGTTTCAAACACGCCGTCACCGGTGAGCAGGCCGTGATCGAATGGAGATATCGCCGCACGGGTGGCGTCGAGCAGATGTCCATCCAGCCAAACCAGATCGGCACCGCCGCTGGCATCATTCGCCGTCGAAGAAACGGCCTCGGGGAGAGAAGTCGCAGATTGCATTCGGGCAGGTTACGTGATTCGATCCACCGCGCTTTCAGCCGGATTCATGCCGGGGTGAGCCTCGGGATGCGAAACGCGCAACGATGGCGCATCTTGCGCCTCTTTGCCAACCGGAAATCTCACTCCCGACTCCGTCACTCTCAAGCGCTCCGATGCTCTGGGCCCTCCTCACGACCCTCCTCTTCGCTCTCTCCGCGGTGAGCGGTCAGCGAACCGCCATTCGGCTGGGCGGGTTGCGGGGAAATTTCTGGCGGTTGGCCATTTCCGCCACGGTGCTGAGCACGATCGTGCTGATCGCCTTTCCCGATTCCCTGGCCGGTCCGACCTTCGCGTGGTTCTTTTTCAGCGGGCTCGTCGGATTCGGCGTGGGTGACGTGGGCTTGTTCCTCGCTTACGAACGGATCGGCTCGCGCCTCGCCATTCTGCTGAATCTCTGTCTCGCGCCGATTTTTGCCGCCACGGTGGAATGGTTGTGGTTGGGCAATGCTCTCTCCCTGCGGGAAATCAGTGCCGCCGTCGTGATCCTCACCGGGGTCGCGCTGGCCCTGAAGCCGGATCGGACCCGCGTTCGTTCGGCCGAACTAAAGGGCCGCTTTTCCACCGGCGTGGTCGCGGCGCTCGTCGCGGGATTGGGCCAGGGAACGGGGGCGGTGATCAGTCGCAAGGCGAACGAAGTCGAGCATGCCCTGGGGCTGGAGATCAACGGCATCAGCGAAGCCGGGCAGCGGGTGGTCGCCGGTGTCCTGGTGGCCGCGCTTGCCGCCTGGATCTGGCGTCGCCGTCAACCCGGTCACCTGCCCGACCAGGTCACCGGAGCCAATCGACGCGCCACCACCCTGGCATGGCTGGCCGCCGCCGCCCTGACCGGTCCGGTGATCGGCGTCAGTTGTTTTCAGCAGGCGCTTGCCGCCATGGGAAGTGGCGGACTGGTGCTGGCCGTGGTCGCCATCACGCCGATCGTCCTCATGCCGATGGCGTGGTGGGTGGAGAAAGATCGCCCCAACCGACTTTCCGTGATCGGCGCCATCCTTGCCGTGACCGGCGTCATTTTGCTGAATTGGCTTCGAGTTTCCTGAATTCTCAACCGTCCCGGCTTCGCGATGGCGCGAAGGGAAAAGTCCGCTACAGTTGCGCCCGTTGGAAGATCCCCTCCCAGACTCCGCAGCGCCCGACTCCCCGGCGCCTGCCACTCCCATCGACCGGGAACTGCCCACCCGGTGGATCCTCTGGGGACTTCTGCTGGCCATCGCGACCGCCAGCCTGATCTATCTCGTCGCCGCGCCCTCTCCGTGGACTGACGGACTCGACACCACTCGTGAAGTGAAGGAATCGATCCGCACCCGATCCTGGGTCATCATCGGCCTCTGGTATGGAGCGGCAGTCAATCTGGTGCTCGCCATCATCGCCCTGCTGTTGTGGAATTTCCGTCCCACCGTGGTCGATCAAGCGGTCGACCTGGGCGATTCTCCCATTGGCGGCGGTAAGCCCGCGAAACTCGCTTCGTGGGGGCGTGGCATCCTGGTGCTTGCCGCCACCCTCACCGCGGCCTGGGCCATGTTTCCCCGGTTGTCGCTCAGCCTCTGGGGTGACGAGGAGGCCACCACCCGTCGCTTTCTCATCGGCCACGTCTACCGGATGGACGATGACACCTTTCAGGCCAAGCGCCCGACCTGGTCCAAGGCGATCTGGAACTACGACAATGGGCCGAACAACCACATGCTGTTCAATGTCCTCGCCAGGCTCAGTCACGGTCCCGCCGACGAATCGGGCGACGATCCCGATGATTTCTACTTTTCCGAGCAGAAAATCCGGCTTCCCTCGTTTCTCGCCACGTTGCTGCTGATTCCCGCGGCCGCCTGGCTGACCTCCCTGCTCGGATTTCCACGGGGCGGACCGGTGGTCGCGTTTCTCCTCGCCCTCCACCCTTGGGTGGTCCGCTACGGCAGCGACGCTCGGGGATACGCCCTCCAGATGATGCTGGGGATCGTGGCTTTCGCCTGTCTCATCAACGCGCTCCGGCATCGGCATCGGGCTCGATGGTGGATCGCCTTCGGCATCGCCGAATTCCTGCTCCTGTTTGCCCACCTCAGCGGGATCTACCTGCTGATTCCCTTGAATCTTGCCGCGCTCTGGCTGGTCTGGTCGCCTTTCAAAACCGGGCAGGCCAATCCCTTTCGTGTCGCCAATGTCTGGCGTTGGGGCGGCGCGAATCTGCTGGGTGCCATGCTGACGATCCAGATGATGACTCCGAATCTGCTGCAGTTACCGAAGTGGGTCGAAGGCGGGCGGATTGCCGGCAAAGTCGATCGGCAGCTGATCGACAATTTTTTCTGCGACTGGGCGCTGGGCACGCCCTGGCACCCCTGGGATCCGGGGAATCCCTATGCGATCACGTGGCGGGATCTCCACGAAGCGCACCCGCTGCTCACGATCTGGGCGGCGGCCCTGGTGGGATTGTTTTTTCTCGCCGGCCTGGTCATCCTGGGCACCCGAAAACGCCTCCGCTGGTGGCTGCTGCCGCTCTGTCTTCCCGCCGTGCTCGTCTTCGCGGATGCCATACGATCCGGGAACCTGCTCTATCCCTGGTATACGGTGGGTTTCCTGCCTCTTGCGTTCGTGGTCGTCGGTGTCGGATTCGGGGCCGTGGTTCCCGGGATCGATGGGAAGAAAGGTGGCTTTTGGGGCGCTGCTATCTTCCTGATTGCCGGCGCCGCGGTGGTCGTTCCATTCGCCTTTGCCACCAGTGCGCAGCGGGAAATCTACCGGCAACGCCCTGTCGAACCGCTCGCGGAATCCGTCCACCTCACTCGCGAGGTGGTGAATCCCTTCAGTCCCGGAATCGACGAATCCCTGACCCTGGGATTTGTCCACGCTTCGCGCCTCTACGATCCCGCCATGACACTCGCGCAGAGCGATGAGGAGTTCATCGACGCCCTCCGCCGCGCCGAACTGCTCAATCGACCACTCTGGGTGAATGCCGCCAACCTCGGTCTCGCCGAACCGCTTTTCCCGAAGACCATGCAGCTGTTGAGCGACCACGACGTCTTCGAAGAACCAGTCGTTCTCCACGGTCTCCAGCATCCCTGCACGCGCTACGTCTTTCGCTATCGGCCCGGCGGCCTGGGACGTTTCGAAGCGAGGGAACAGGGATTGTGAGGTGCCCGTGCCGAGCTTTTGCCACAGGTTGATGGAAAGTTCTCGCGGATTTCGGCAATTGGCGCTCGAATACCTCTCGTCATGGTCTCCATCCGCATTCGAGGACTTACCAAGCGCTTCGGCGAAACCGTCGCCCTGAAAGGGCTCGATCTCGACATCGCCGCCGGTGAACTCTTTTTCCTGCTGGGCCCGAGTGGCTGTGGAAAGACCACCCTGCTCCGCGCCATCGCCGGGTTTCACCTCCCCGAGGAAGGCACCATCCAGTTCGATGACGAGGACGTCACCCAAGTGCCGCCACACAAGCGGGAAACCGCGATGATGTTCCAGAGTTACGCCCTCTGGCCGCACCTGAACGTCTTCCGAAACGTCGCCTTCGGTCTTGAGGAAAGAAAAGTCCCCAAGAACGAGATCAAAACCCGCGTCGCTGAGGCTCTCGACATGGTCAAAATGGGCGACTACGCCCAACGCAAGATCAACCAACTCTCCGGCGGCCAGCAGCAGCGTGTTGCCCTCGCTCGAGCTCTCGTCGTGCGGCCACGTTGCCTCATGCTCGACGAGCCGCTTTCCAATCTCGATGCCAAGCTCCGGATTGAAATGCGTACGGAGATCCGCCGCATTTGTAAAGAATTCGGCCTGACCGCGATCTACGTCACTCACGATCAGAAAGAGGCGCTCAGTATCGCCGACCGCATGGCCATTCTCGACGACGGACACATCGTTCAAATCGGGCCGCCCGAAGAAGTCTACCGCCATCCTCACACTCCCACCGTCGCCAGTTTCATTGGTGAAACGAACTTCATTCCCGGAAAGATCTCGGAGATCGGCAAGGAGGGCGTCTGCACGATCGACAGCGCCGCCGGCACATTCACCGGCACTCCAGGGAATCCCGATTGGAGGCCCGAAGTCGGCGAAAAAGTAATCCTTTCGATCCGCCCCGAGTGTTTCTCCATATCGAGTGAAAAACCCATGCAAAATGCTGTAGCTGGCCAACTTGCCGAATCCGTCTATCTCGGAGAAATCGCCCACTACGCCCTGAGAACCGATTCCGATCCAAAAACCATTCACATCGCTGAACTCAACCCGCGTCGCGTCGTCCGTGACGAGGGGCAAACCCTCCACGCGACCGCCGACCCGCACGACATCGTGGTTTTGCCGGCGACTTGACCCTGTTGCATCCGCGACTCAACCCTGTTGGATCGAAGACACGATTTCAATTCTCCGGCCCCGCCAATCTGATCACTTCTCACTGATCGCTCACCACTGGCAAAATGCTCCCTCGCCTCGTCATCATCCTCGCATTGCTCGTCGCCATCCTCGTGGCACCGTTCTGGCTGCGACCGGACGACGCGGCGGTGACCGGGGCCAACGCGGAACGGCTGATCGTCATTTCCCCGCACAATGAATCGATCCGCTCGGAGTTCGAGCGCGCCTTTGTTCGCTACATGCGGGAGGAATTTGGCGCCGAAGTCTGGATCGATTGGCGACAGCCCGGCGGAACTTCGGAGATCGCGCGCTATCTGAAATCCGAATACGCCAACGCTTTCGCCAATCTCTGGATTCAGAAAACCGGGAAACCCTTCGATTCAATCGTCCGCAACGCTTTCTCGAATGGGAAAATCGATCCCGCCACCGCGACGCCATCGGATTCCCTTCCCGCCGAAGCGATCGAGGCGCGGCGGATGTTTCTCGACTCGGAAGTCAGCAGCGGCATTGATCTGTTTTTCGGCGGCGGCGCCTACGATTTCTCCAAGCAGGCAGAAGCGGGAGCCCTGGTGGCGACGGATCCGAGTGGCAAATACGGACCCGGCGCTTTGGCGAAGGAACATCCGGATTGGTTCATCGATGAAGTGATGCCCGCAGCGGCCAGCGGCGAGCCGTTTCGGGATGACGATTGGCGCTGGGTCGGCACCGTGTTGTCTGCCTTTGGCATCGTTTACAATCGCGACAGCCTCGCTCGGCTCGGAATCGACAAAGCACCCGATGCCTGGGCTGACCTGACCGATCCCCGCTATTTCGGCGAACTGGCCCTGGCCGATCCCACGAAATCCGGCTCGGTCACGAAGGCGATCGAGATGATTTTTCAGCAGCAAATGCGCGAAGCCCTGAACGCTGGGATGCCGGAGGAAAAAGCGATCCGCGAGGGCTGGAACGAGGCGATGCGCATGATGCTGAAAATCAGCGCCAACAGTCGCTACTTCACCGACCAGGCTTCGAAGATCCCCCATGACGTAGCCCAGGGTGACGCTGCGGCGGGGCTGTGCATCGACTTCTATGGTCGCACCTTCAACGAATTGCATCGGGATGTGAGTGGCGACTCACGCGTTCAGTTCGTCATGCCCGTGGGTGGCACTTCGATTGGCGCCGATCCGATCGGCCTGCTGCGCGGCGCGCCGAATCCGAAGCTCGCCCATCGGTTCCTGGAATTCGTCCTGTCTCCGGACGGTCAGAAAATCTGGAATTACCGCGTTGGCGAACCCGGTGGACCGACTCGCATCGCCCTGCGACGTCCGCCCATTCGCAAGGATTTCTACACCGAGGCAAACCAGATTCATCAATCGGATCCAGATTCGAATCCCTACGAAATCGCCAAGGATTTCACCTACGAACCCAACTGGACCGGCGCCACCTTTGGCGCGCTTCGATTCATCATTCGATGCGCCTGCGTCGATACCCATCACGAGCAGCGTGACGCTTGGGAGACGATCATCAAGGCGGGAATGCCGGCTGAGGCGGTCGCAGTCTTCGCAGACGTATCGGCAATCGACTACGACCAGGCACTGGGGCCGATTTCAGAGACGCTGAAAGCACGCGATAAGCTGCAGGAAGTAGAATTGGCGCGTGAGTTGGCCGCGCATTTCCGAGCACAGTATGGGCGTGCCGCTTCCATGGTCACCAAGAAATAAGCGAGAGAGCTGAAAACGTTTCGACCAGCCCCTGTTTTGATCTTCGCGGCCACGGCCGCGTTCTTCGGCGCGTTCTTTCTTTTCCCGATCTGGAACACGGTTAGGGAAGCTTTTGTCGATGGTGACGGGAATTTCACGCTCGGATTCGTGGGCGCGATTTTTCGCAACCCGATTTACCTCGAAGGTCTGGTCAATGCCTTCAAGATGGGGCTTTTCTCAACCCTCGCGAGCCTCCTGATCGCCTTGCCACTGGCGCTGGTTGCCAATCGCTACCGTTTTCCGGGAAAGGATGTTCTGACATCGCTTCTGCTGGTGCCGATGATCCTGCCGCCTTTCGTCGGAGCGCTCGGAGTCAGGCAGTTTCTGGGTCAGATGGGGGTGCTGAATACGCTGCTCATCGATCTGGGCCTGATGAATCCTGACAAGCCCTTCGACTGGATGGGCGATGGGCAGTTGTTCGGCGTGGTGCTGATGAACGCGCTGCATCTTTACCCGATCGCCTACCTCAATATCTCGGCGGCACTGGCGAATCTGGATCCGGCGATGGAGGAAGCGGCGGAAAACCTCGGCTGTCACGGGCTAAGACGACTCTGGCGGGTGACGTTTCCGCTGATCATGCCGGGGGTGTTCGCGGGTTCGACGATCATTTTCATCTGGTCGTTCACCGAACTCGGGGTGCCGCTGATCTTCGACTACAGCCGAGTCACCTCGGTGCAGATTTTCGACGGCATCAAGGAACTCAGCGGCAATCCCCTGCCCTATGCGCTGGTGGTGGTGATGCTGGTGACGACCGTGCTGCTCTACATCGTGAGCAAGGCCTTGTTTGGCCGCGAGAGTTACGCCGGATCCGGTCGGGCCTCGACCGGTCGCACGTTGGAGACGGCGAAGCCGCTGGCGGGCCTCTGCTACACCGTGATGTTCGTGGCCACGATCGGCGTGGCCATTCTACCGCATGTCGGCGTCATCCTGCTGTCGATGGCTGGTGACTGGTATGGGACGCTGCTTCCAAGCGAATTTACGGCCCAGCACTACATCGACGCCCTGGGACACCCGCTCACGGTGCACTCCATTGCCAATTCCCTGAAATACGCGTCATTTTCGACGCTATTCGATATCGTGCTTGGTATCGCGATCGCCTGGGTGGTGGTGCGAACAAAACTCCCGGGCCGAAACCTCCTCGACGCGCTCGCGATGCTTCCACTTGCCGTGCCGGGACTGGTGCTGGCCTTCGGCTATTTCGCGCTCGCTCAGGAGGGGCAGCCTTTTCACCCCCTGATTCTCGGCGAAGATCCGGTCGTCATTCTCGTGATCGCCTACGCGGTTCGACGGCTGCCCTACGTGGTGCGATCGGCCGCGGCGGGATACCAGCAGACCAATGTGAGTCTTGAGGAGGCCGCGCAAAACCTGGGTAGCACGCCATTCCGCGCGCTGAAACGGGTGACGCTCCCGCTCATCGCGGCAAACCTCATCGCCGGAGGCTTGCTGGCCTTCTCGTTTGCGATGCTGGAGGTGTCAGATTCGCTCATTCTCGCCGAGCAGGCCCAGCATTTTCCGATCACCAAGGCGATTTACGCGCTGGTTTCATCGTTGGGGAACGGTCACTACCTCGCGTCGGCGCTTGGAGTCTGGGCGATGGCGTTTCTCGCCGTGACGATCGTGGGCGCCGGACTGATTCTGGGGCAGAAACTCGGGGCGCTGTTTCGGGTGTAGGCGCCGGGATTCAACTTGGGCGGATACGGAGGTACGCCGTCCATTGGTTTATTGGAGGGTGAACCTCCGTGTCCGCCCAATTTTCCAAGGTTGGATTATCTCTCAACCTTGTTGAATATTTTCAGTTGATAAAAACTATAATTATCATAATTTAAGTTACCCTTAACGCAAAGCACACCTCACGATGACACCTGAAACAGACCGAAATCCGAATCATGATCACCAAATCATTCGCGGTGGCTGCTTTGCTCGCTGCCTTTTCTTTCACTGCTGAAACCTCAGCCAACGAGATCCAACCGAAAGCTGAGCCGCAGTCGATTCATCGCGCCACGCCCATTCAGAACTACTGGGACGCAAACTCCTGGGATCGCTCCGGAGGCGCTTCCCTCTTCTGGCATGCTTTGAAGGACGATCGTCCCGTCAAATCTTCATCCTCGCCCGCTCCGAATCGGAACACTCGTCGTAGTCACGCCGAGAAGAAGACCACGCATCCCAATGCGGCGAACTGATCCTTTTTCTTCGACTTTCTGCTGCTTCGCAGGAGCCCATTCGCCCAATATCGCTCGGCAACCGCCTGCCAGCGAGGAAAGCCGCCGGATGCATTCCGACGGCTTTCTTCGTTTGTTGGGGGGGCGAGAAGACAAAACGGACATGGCATCCAGGTCGGATGATTCGTGAAAATTCATGAAATTCGTGGCCATTCGTGTTCTTTCCACACGAATTTTCTCGAATTTGACGAATTTGACGAATTTGACGAATTGGCGCGAAGGCACGATCGGCGCCCACTGACTCCGGCCATCCATCGGAAAATAGCGTCGGTTTGTTTGACTTTATCAAACCACCATCGATATTCCGCGCCCACGAGCCCTACAACAAACCGCCGTAGGTCCTCCAGATCCCGAGTTCGTTGCCGTTCTTGGGAAATCGGCTCACTGGAGGGAAACCCGGCAACCCCATCAAAGCATGTCTATCAAACTCGCTCCGTTTGAAGTTCCCGATCGTCTCTCCAAGGACGAAAAAACTGCCACCGAAACCTACGCCAAGTTCACGGCGGAACCCTTCGAAGCCGGATTCGGTCACACCATTGGCAACAGCCTCCGTCGCGTGCTGCTTTCCTCGCTGGAAGGCGCGGCCATCACCTCCGTCCGCATTTCGGGCGCTCAGCATGAATTCGCCTCGCTGCCCGGCGTGGTCGAAGATGTCACCGACATCGTACTGAACCTGAAGCAGATCCGCTTCAAGCACTTCGACAACAAGGAAGCCGCCACGCTTTCGATCAACGTCGACAAGTCCGGCCCCGTCACCGCTGCTGACATCGAGGAAATCTCGCAGTACGAGATCGTCAACAAGGACCAGCACATCTGCACGCTGGACAAGAAGACGAAATTCAGCCTCGAAATGGAAGTTCGCGTCGGTCGTGGTTTCAACACGGGCGAAGAAAACAAGCACCCCGACATGCCGATCGGCGTCATTCCGATCGATTCCATTTTCTCCCCGGTCCGCCGCGTGAAATACGCGGTCGAAAATACCCGTGTTGGTCAGCGCACCGACTACGACAAGGTCGTTCTCGAAATCTGGACCGACGGTCGCCTCGAGCCGCATGATGCGCTCCTGCAGGCTTCCGCCATCCTGCGCCACCACCTCGACGTTTTCGTCAACTACGACGACAACCAGATCGAGATCGAATCCGCGCCGGAAGCCCAGAGCGAGGAAAACGCCGAACTCAAGAAGCTCCTCAACATGAGCGTCAACGAGATCGAGCTGTCCGTCCGTGCCGCCAATTGCCTCAACAACGCCAACATCACGACCGTCGGTCAGCTGGCAATGAAGTCCGAGGCCGAGATGCTCAAGTACCGGAACTTCGGGAAAAAGTCGCTCAACGAGATCAAGGACAAGCTCGCCGAACTCGGTCTGTCCCTCGGTATGCAGCTTGATCCGGCGCTCCTCGAGCAGCCATACGGTGGTCCGCTTCTCGGCGGCGACGCTTCTTCGGAAGGCCCCGGCCTGGCTTCGCTCATCGCGCAGAACCTCGACGACTGATCGATCTGTTTTTCGGAAATCTTTCGGCGAGGCGCTCGCCATTTTTCATTCAACCCGGCAGCGCCTCGCTCATTCCGACTTTTCCCCTGAATCTTTTAACCTCAACGATTTCCTCATCTCATGAGACACCGACGCAAGACCGTCAAGCTGCAGCGTAAGACGGCCCATCGTGACGCGCTTCTGCGCAACCTGGCCTGCAGCCTCATTGACCACCGCCGAATCAAGACCACGCTCGCCAAAGCCAAGGCGCTTCGCCCTTTCGCGGAGAAACTGGTCACCCTCGGCAAACGCGACAGCCTTCACAGCCGCCGCCGCGCGATTTCCCTGCTTGGCAGCAACGAACTGGCTCAGCGCAGCGTGAAAGCCCTCTTCGAAGAGATTGCCCCCGCGCACGCCGATCGCCAGGGCGGTTACTGCCGCATCACCAAGCTCGGCCAGCGCCGCTCGGATTCCGCGCCGATGGCCTTCATCGAGTGGGTCGACGCCTACGCCCCGGCATCCGCCGAAGAAGAGACCGAAGAAGCGGCGGCTTCCTGAGGTCGAAAGCTCTGACGCTCGCTTTTCGAAAACGCCGCTCCGGAAACGGGGCGGCGTTTTTTGTGGGGCAGAATTGCATTCTGCCGCTCGTCAGGGTCTGAGGCAGAATGCAATTCTGCCCCACATTGTCACTTCCCGATGCAGAAAGTGCTGAAAATCTCGCCCAGGATCTCCTCCACATCGGTTTTTCCGACGACCTCGCCAATGGCATCGAGCGCGGAACGCAGATCCAGCGCGACGAACTCCGGCGATTCCCCACTCGCGAGCCGGTGACGGGCGTTCCCGAGATCCTCAGACGCACGATTCAGGCACCGCTTGTGGCGCGCGTTGATCGCGACCAGATCAGCCCCCCAATTCGCGCCCGGACCACCGAGTTTTTCGAAAATCGCCTCGGTCAGAGAATCCATCCCCGTTTCTTCCAGACAAGAAAGGCGAACGCCTTCAACATCCCTCCAATCAGTATGCTCGCCGCGATCGATCTTGTTGAGAAGCCGGAGATGATGCGTTCCTGCCGGGATGGATGCCGCGATTTCCCCGCTTCCCGATCGGCTTTTCGACTCTGAAACGTCGACCATCTCCAGCACCAGTTCCGCATGGGCGATCTGCGCCTGCGTTCGAGTAATTCCCTCCCGCTCGATCAGATCATTGCTCTCCCTAACTCCAGCGGTATCAATGAGCCGAATGGGAATTCCACGCAAATTAATTACCTCTTCGATTGTGTCTCGAGTGGTGCCTGCCGTCTCGCTGACGATGGCTCGATCGAATCCGAGCAACACATTGAGAAGGCTCGACTTGCCGACATTCGGCGCTCCACAGATTACGGTGCGAACGCCTTCCCGAAGTATCCGCCCTTGATCGGCGGTCGCGATGAGTTGGTCGACCGACTTCCGTGCCACGTCAATTCGACTGAGCAACGCCTCTCCGGTTTCCGGATCGATATCTTCTTCGGGAAAATCGATGTAGGCCTCCACGTGAGCCACAATGCCTATGAGTTCCTCGCGCAATCGGGTCAGCGCATTCCCCAATCGCCCTGAAAGTTGCTCGTGCGCCGCCTTCAGCGCGAGATCCGTCTGCGCCGAAATCAGGTCCATTACCGCTTCGGCCTGGGTCAGGTCCATCTTGCCATTGAAGAAAGCCCGCTGGGAAAACTCCCCCGCTTCCGCCGGTCGCGCTCCGGCTTCCAGAATCCGCTCCAGCACCTTTTGCGTTACCAGCATCCCTCCATGGCAGGAGATTTCGATCACGTCCTCACCCGTGTAGCTGTGAGGAGACTGGAACCAAGTGAGAAGAACTTCATCAATCGTATCATCCGATTTCGCTGACTTAACTCGGCCAAATGCCTGCATTCGCGGCGTTTCGATCGAACGCGAGAAAACGCTCTCCGCGATCGATTTCGCCCCTTCGCCCGAAACCCGAATCAACGCGATCGCCCCCTGCCCCGGCGGCGTCGCAATGGCGGCGATGGTGTCGTCGTTCATTTGCCTCACCCTTCGGCGCAGCTCGAAAGAATCGCAACTGATCGCCGTAGTGTCGTGTGACTACACTTGGGGGTCTTCCTCATCGGCGTGGAGGCGCTTCAGAGTATTTCGAAATCTGCCTCCCACAAGAAGGGCAAGAACAAGGATCACCATCCAAGCCTCGATTGGAAACACTGCATGTAGCGATGAATCATCGACACCGACAAATGACGAGTAGTGCATCCACGAAGTCCTCGAGTTTTCGAATTCGATTCCCATAGAGGTGGAATGATACGTATCCCAATCGATCTCAAACCCTGCAAATCCGCCGATTGCCATCAGCCTCAAGGTACAGTTTTCCATCCAGAATCTGATTTCGAAACCTCCCCACCTCCAGTATTCCGAGCCCAAGACCACCAAAAGCACCGCAATCAAAGAGACCGCGATCAGTAGTAGCCTTCGGAATGCCTTGGACCGCTCGATCTGCATTCCTCGAAAGCTAACTCATCGCAAGCACCTCCTTCAAGGTCGCAATACACCGTCGATTCTGCTCCATGGTGCCGACGGAAATCCGGACCCAGTCAGGCAATTTGTAGCCGCGCATGGCGCGAATGATGACGCCGCGCTTGAGCATTTCCGAAAAGACCTTGTCGCCATCGCCGACTTTAACGAGAACGAAATTCGCGTAGCTGGGCACATATTCGAGACCCATTTCCCCGAAACTCTGCTGGAGAAAGGCGCGCCCTTCGCGATTCACGTCGCGAGTCTTTTCCTGGTGTTCGTCGTCGAGCAAGCCGGCCAACGCGCCGGCCTGGGCAATGGCGTTGGCATTGAAAGGTTGGCGGCATTTCTGCAACACCTCCGCCAGATTGGAGGGTGCCAGTCCGTAGCCGATCCGCAGGCTCGCCAAGCCCTGAATCTTCGAGAAAGTGCGCATGATGATCACATTGCGTCCTTCCCGGACGTACTTGACCGTGTCCGGCGGCGTGTCGAGAAACTCGTAGTAGGCCTCGTCGAACACGACGATGACGTGGTCCGGCACCTTGTCCATGAAGCGATCGATCTCCTCCTGTCCCACCAGCGTGCCGGTCGGGTTGTTCGGATTGGCGATGAATACCTCCTTCGTTTCCGGAGTGATCGCGGCTGCCATGGCGTCGAGATCGTGGATGAAACCGGGATCAGGTACCTCGATGGTGTCGGCTCCGAAAAGCGTCGCCATCAGCTTGTAAACGACGAAGGCATGTTCGGCCGCGATGACGTTGTCGCCGGGATTGAGGAAACCGTGACCAATCAGCTCGATGATCTCGTTGGAACCGTTCCCAAGAATCACGTTCTGACGCTCCAGATCGAACTTTTCCGCAATCGCCGTGCGCAGTTTGTAGCCGCCGCCATCGGGATAAATGTGGGCCTGTTCGCAGGCTTCCTTCATCGCGACCACCGCCTTCGGCGACGGGCCGAGCGGGTTTTCGTTCGAGGCGACCTTGATGATGTCTTCCGGATCGAGGCCGAGTTCACGGGCGGTTTCCTCGATGGGTTTTCCGGGATCGTAGGAGACGAGACTCTCGAGCCAGGGGTGGGCTTGGGACCAGATGTCAGACATGGACCACAGATAGACACAGATGGACACGGATGCATCTGAATTGGACCGCGAATGAATGCGAATTCTTGCGTCAATGAGTAGTTCCAATTTTCTTCGCGCACCACATTTCACAAATCTGTGTGCATCTGTGTCCATCTGTGGTTCCTTCCTCGCCTTTCTCATGGCCCTCAATCGCATCGATCAGAAATTTTCCGAGCTGAAAGCGGAAGGCAAAGCCGGCTTTGTCGCCTACATCGCCGCCGGCGATCCGGACATGCCGCGCTCATTGGAAATCATGCGTGCCCTTGAATCGGCCGGTGCGGACGTGATCGAGCTGGGAGTTCCCTTCTCCGATCCCATGGCCGACGGCATCGTCAACCAGATGGCCGCCCATCGCGCGCTGGAAGCCGGGGCGACGCTGCCGAAGGTGCTCGATTTGGTGCGCGAGTTTCGGCAGGAATCCGAGCTGCCACTGGTCCTCTTTACCTACTTGAATCCCGTTTACACCTACGGTTTCGAGAAATTTCATCACGAAGCCGCTGCCGCCGGCGCGGACGGAGTTCTCCTGCTGGACCTGCCGCCGGATGAATCGCCAAAGAATGCGGAACTGCATGAGCTCCCCGACCTGCGGCACATTCGTCTGATCGCGCCGACCACGCCGAAGGATCGCATTCCCATGCTCGCTAAATCCAGCGAGGGATTCATCTACTACGTTTCTCGCGAAGGCGTCACCGGCGCGCAGACCACGCTTGCCGAAGGCATTGCCGATAATGTCGCCGGGATCAAGGCGCACACCGATCTGCCTATCGCCGTCGGATTCGGGATTTCCACGCCGGAACAGGCCGCCGAAGTCGCGCGTTCCTCCGACGCCGTGGTCGTTGGCAGTGCCACCGTGCGCCAAGTGGCCGAGAACGCCGACTCGCCTGAGGTTGCCGAAAAAGTGGGCGCCTTCGTGAAACCGTTGGTCGACGCGGTCAAATCAGTCTGATTCAACAGGGTTAGGTCCGCGACCCAACCCTGTTGAATTCCCTCGAAACGGCCTATTTTTTCGGATGTCTTCCGTGTATTCCTCGCTTTCCGTGGTTTAGTAAAACGCCTCCCTCATGACCCTGAATTTCACCAAAATGAACGGTGCCGGGAACGACTTCGTCGTCCTCGATAATCGCGATGGCTCGCTGAACCTGACCGGCGACCAAATCGCCCTTTTGTGCAATCGCCAGCGCGGCATCGGAGCCGATGGTTTGCTCGCCGTGGAAAAGGCCGGCAAGGGCGCGGATTTCCGGATGCGTTACTACAATGCCGACGGCGGAGAAGCGGAAATGTGCGGCAATGGCGCCCGGTGTTTCGCCCGATTCGCCAACGACATCAGCGCGGAAAAATTCGAGACGATGAAATTCGAAACGCCGGCCGGTATCATCGGCGCGGAGTTTGAGGGCGACCAGGTTCGGATCGAGCTTAGCGAACCATTTGATCTCGAAATGGAAACCGATCTCGCCGTCGACGGCGAACTGATGACAGTGCATTCGATCAATACTGGCGTCCCTCACGCGGTGGTGTTTGAGGAAGACATTGAAGCAATCGACATCCGACGCTTCGGCCGGGCCATCCGGCGTCACGATCATTTCTCTCCGGCGGGTACGAACGTCAATTTTGTGCAGGTGATCGCGCCTGATCATATCGCCATCCGCACCTACGAACGCGGTGTCGAAGACGAGACACTGGCTTGCGGCACCGGCATGGTGGCCAGCGCCATCCTCCATTTCGAACTGAACGACGGCGACCGTCCCGTGAAAGTCGACGTCCGCGGCGGCGAAACGCTGGAGGTGAGTTTCCGAAAGACCCGTGACGGCGACTTCAAGGACGTCCGCCTGCTCGGTCCGGCCGAAATCACCTACACCGGCGTGATCGAAATCTGATCGCTTCTCCGCTTTACCCTTCTTTCTTTCCCGCTATCGTCGAATCTACAGTCATGTTCGCCGGAACCCACACCGCCCTCGTCACCCCTTTCACCGGCCACGGTCACTCGGTCGATGCGCACGCTTTCTGCGGCCTGATCGACAAACAGTTCGAGGCAGGGATTTCCGGCGTGGTTCCGGTGGGAACGACCGGCGAGTCTCCCACCCTGAGTCACGAGGAGCATGTTCGCGTGATCGAACTCGCCGTGCAGCACACCGCGAAGCGAGGGCTCGTCATCGCGGGAACGGGTTCAAATTCAACTGACGAAGCCATCACCCTGACTCAAGCCGCGGAAAAGGCCGGTGCCGATGCCGCGTTGCTGGTGGCGCCCTACTACAACAAGCCGTCCCAGGAGGGCTTGTTCCAGCACTACAAGCTGATCGCCGAAGCGTCGGAGATCCCGCTGATGCTTTACTCGATTCCTGGCCGATGCGGTATCGCGATCGAGGTCGATACGGTGGTCCGACTCGCGGAAAACTGCCCGAACATTCGCGCCCTCAAGGAAGCCGGCGGGAGCGTGGAACGCGTCAACCAGTTGCGCGCCGCGTTGCCGGAAGATTTCGAGATTCTGTCGGGCGACGATTCGCTCACCCTTCCGTTCATGTCGGTCGGCGCGTGCGGCGTGGTCAGTGTGGCATCAAATTTGATCCCCGGCCCCATGGTGGATTTGGTGAAAGCGATGAACGAGGCCCGTCTCGGAGACGCGCAGGCGCTGCACCGGAAATTCTATCCGCTTTTTGCGGCTTTCTTGAAGCTCGATACCAATCCCGTGCCGATCAAAACGGCGATGAGTCTCGCAGGACATTGTGAGTCCGATCTCCGCCTTCCCATGGTGCCGATGACAGAAGATAAAGTCGCCGAATTGAAGAGCATCCTGGCGGAATTGGGAATCGCCTGAGCGAGAGAAGATCCCCGGTAGCGAGTGATTGGAAATTAGAATTCACTGGCTGCGAACGGAACGGTAGATCGATTCCTTCAGGCACTGTGCCGCCAATCACTGATCACTCACTACTCGAAGAAGATGCTTAACCTCCTCGTTACCGGAAACCGTGGCCGAATGGGTCAAGCCGTGACCGCCTGCGCCGGGGAAGATCCCGACGTAAGCGTGGCCGTCGGCATCGATGTGAACGATTCGCTGAGCGAAGCGATCGTGAAGTGTCACGCGGTGATCGATTTCACCCTTCCCGGCTTCTCCTATGAACTGCTCAGCGCTTGCGTGGCGCATCGCAAGACCCTGGTGATGGGCACGACCGGCCACAGCGACGAACAACTGGCCGCGATCCGGAAAGCGTCCGAGACCATTCCTGTGGTCCACGCACCGAACTTTTCGGTCGGCGTGAACACGCTTTTCTGGCTGACCCGAAAGGCGACCGAGATTCTTGGTGACGATTTCGATCTGGAAGTGGTGGAAATGCATCATCGCCACAAGAAGGACGCTCCCAGCGGCACCGCTCGTCGCCTCGCCGAGATCCTCGCGGAAGTCAGCGGCGTTTCCTACGACAACGACACTCGGCACGGCCGTTTCGGCGATGTGGGCGCCCGGACCGACAAGGAAATCGGCGTCCATGCGCTTCGTGGCGGCGATGTGGTCGGCGATCACACGGTCATTTACGCCGGCGACGGCGAGCGGGTAGAGTTGACCCACAAGGCCAGCAGTCGGAATACCTTTGCCAACGGCGCCATCCGCGCGGCGAAATGGGTCGCCGAGCAAGGCAAAACGAGCGGTCTCTTCGACATGGAAGACGTGCTCGGCCTTCGATAATCTAGAACGAGAGTTGGAGCATTTGAAGGCGGGCATTGCTCTGGGATCAAACGTCGGTAATCGCCTCGATCACCTGCGGCAAGCGCGCGAGCGCCTGAGGCCCCTTCACGAAGGCGCCGCCGAAGATTTCCTGATTTCGCCGATTTTCGAAACGGAACCCGTTGGCTGTGCCCCCGGTACGGCGGCCTTTCTCAATGCCGTGGTGGAACTCGAGACCGATCGCCCTCCCCTTGACCTGCTCAACGCGACTCAGACCATCGAGCACGCCTTGGGACGACCCGATCTGCGCCCAAAGAATTCGCCACGCTCCATCGACATCGATTTGCTCTACATCGGCGATCATCGGGTCAATACAGATCGCCTCATCCTTCCCCATCCGCGTCTGTTGGAAAGGCGTTTCGTTCTTGAGCCGCTGGCGGTTATTTCCGGCGATCGTGACTTTGGATTCGGGCCGGTTTCAGCGTTGTTGGCGAAATTGAAATCGGAAGAGGCGCCACCTGTTTTATGGAAAGAAGACTGGTGAGGATGCGCAAAGCTCAATCAATCACGTCGGGAAAATCGCTGACCAAAGCGGATTTCGGCATCAGCTGGCGATCTTCGTTGCCAAAGAAAAACATGGTTCCGTCCCGATCGCAGAACCAAACCTCGATCGCACCTTCTTCAAAATAGAGAGCTTTCTTTTCTTCGAGTTCTCCTTTGGCGTTTCCCGGCGACACCACTTCCACACAGATTTCAGGTGATTCCCTGAAACAGGATTGGTTGCCAAGCGCGTTCCATTTTTCCTGCGAACACCATGCCACATCGATGGCTTTGACACCTTCGCGGGTAGAAACCGGACACTCGGAAATCACCCGCCCCGATGGCATGTTTTGTTTCAGCAAAAAGGCGATTTCGCTTTGTTTATTGCCGTGGGAGGGAGCGGGAGGAGGAGACATGATCATCTGGCCGTAGCGGTCGGTTTCAATCCGCAGATCCAGATCGACAAGGCTAGAATCAGCGCTCAATCGGTCCCACAACGCCTGATTGAAGGCGTGGTAGTCCGTCTCGGCCAGTTCGATCTCCGGGGATTCGAGGACGCTACTCATCGCTGAGAAAGATAGGCGAATGGAAAAACCGATGCAAACCAATCCAATCGTTTTACCTACACTACGGCATGAGCGCAGAATGACACGGCGTGCCGTTGACAATCGATGGCGCCACTCGAAAATCATCATCCCTCCCGGGTTTTTTCGATGTCATCTCCGTTCAAACGTCTCTCCGTCAATCGCCCACTCGTCTCCCTCACCGCCTACGATTTCCCAACCGCGCGGTTGATCGACGAGGCGGGCGTCGACTTGATCCTGGTCGGTGATTCACTGGGCATGGTGTTCGCCGGACTGCCGGACACGACGGGGGTCAAGCTGGAGCACATCCTCTACCATACGGAGGTCGTTACCCGCGCGGTGAAGCAGGCGCTGATCGTCTCCGATTTTCCCTTTGGGACCTACGATACACCCGAGATCGCGGTGAAAAACGGTCGTCGCCTCATCGAGGCGGGGGCACACGCTGTCAAACTTGAGGGTGGCCTGGGCCAAATCAGCAAGTTGGAGGCACTTCGAGAGGCCGGGATTCCAACCGTCGGTCATATCGGCATGCTACCCCAGCGGGTTCGGGAGGAAGGTGGCTACAAGAAAAAGGGCAAGACTTCGCCCGAGGCGGATCGATTGGTGGAATCGGCGGTGGCTTTGGAGAACACGGGCGTGGGAGCCATCGTGTTGGAAAGCATCGTGCCTGAGGTGGCTCGCCGGATCACCGAAGCCACCGAAGTGCCAACGATCGGGATCGGTTCAGGAAAGGATTGTGACGGACAGATCCGCGTGATTCACGACATCATCGGCGCCTTTCCCTGGTTCGTTCCGCCATTTGTGGTACCGAAAGCGGATGTCGCCGGGGAGATCCGTCGCGCGGTAGAAGCCTACCGCGACGAGGTGATCGGGTGAATGTGGGGCAGAATTGCATTCTGCCATTCCATGTGAAACGGGTCTGGTGAGAGGCAGAATGCAATTCTGCCCCACATTGATCAAAACGGGCTACCCTTCTCCGGTGGCGCCTCGATGTTCACCCAAGTATGGACGTGTGGCGCGCCGCGGAAATGCCAGACCATGTGCGGCCCCTCCACTTGCCAGACATCCCAGACGCCGTCGTTTCCGATGTCGCCCTTTTTGTAGAAAGCGAGGTGCAGGTCATTGAACTGCGGCTCGATCATCTTCATCGATTCCTCACGGTCCTCTTTGCGGAACGGCAGCAGGAGATCGCTCAAGATTTTGCGAACCTCCGCCTGTTGATCGGCTGAAAGGTCTCCGACCCGAATTCCTTCCAATCCCTCGGCCTTCCCTTTCAGTTCAACCGTTTTTCGGCCCCGCTCTTCACGTCCGGCGGCGGCCAGGGCCATTTCTCGCTGTTTGCCGTCCAACATCTGGAATGCCTCGTTGGCGCGCTTCGCCTGAAACCAATAGGCATTGCCTTCGTGGTCCGGACCTTCATTGAAACTCTCCGCCGCGTGACCATAGAAGATCGGTCCTCCGAACGCGGCCCCGGCCAGCGAGTTCCCGTCGCAGCGCCGAGTGCAGTGTCGCCCGGTTAACACGAACTCGAACGGACCGCCACCGGGCTCGCCAAAGATCGCGACCGACGACGATCCAAAGATTTCCTCGGGCGTCGTCAAACCTTTGCCGCGGTTGTCGTGGAGGTAGGCTTTCCACACTTCGTCACGATATTCCTCGCTGTGAATGTTGAGAAAAATGTCGCGAATCATCGCTTGCTGATCCGGCGTAAAAAAGGCGCCAACTCGCTGAGGCAAAATGTGCCAGTTGTTTTCAATATTGGATCTCAACTGATCCGCCCACGGAATCACCACCTTGGCTCGCTGTTCTTCGCTCAGGCTATCGAAAAGCGTCTTCACCAGCGTCTCGGACTTCGGCTGGCTGGCCCCAAATACCTGGTCAGCGGTGCCGCCGAGACCCGCGATCGCCGCCGCGCTCGCGCCCGCGGTTTTCAGAAACTGACGACGACTTTGCCCGGAAGAATTCACTACTGAGCAGTCTGGGCAGGCAAGGGAAGGATCGATAGGTGGGGAGTTTTTCATGTCAAAAGCGTAGGAAATGTCGATCGATGGAACCAGCGAAAAGCGCCCGGAGTTGCGCCACCAATCCCCCAAGGAAATTTCGGGCGCTGGCTTTTCTTTTTTTCCGAAATGCGCGAGGGTTTGAATCGTTCCCTCTTTCTCCCCAGCCATCCATCATGCGCACCGCCATCTACCCCGGGAGTTTCGATCCGCTTCACAATGGCCATCTCGATGTCATTGAGCGGGGTGCGCGCCTGTGCGACAAAATCATCATCGCGGTGGCGCGAAACACCAGCAAGGACGGCCTTTTTTCGTTTGAGGAACGGGTCGAACTGATCAAGGAAGCGACCTGGCACGTGCCTGGAGTGGAGGTTGATTGCTTCGAGGGCCTTCTCGTTGACTTCGCCAATGCCCAGCGCGCCGACGCCATCATTCGCGGGCTCCGCGCCGTATCGGATTTTGAATACGAATTCCAAATGGCGCTGATGAATCGCCAGCTTTCCGATCGACTCGAAACGATTTTCCTGATGCCGAGCCAGGAGCTGATCTTCCTCAGCTCACGCATGGTGAAGGAAATCGCGCAGTTTGGTGGCCAGATTGAACCCTTCGTCCCGCCTCCGGTCGCCGGAGCCCTGAACCGCAAGCTTCAACAGAATCCCCAGCCATGATCACCGTCTATCTGGGCGAAATTCCCGAGGAAGGTCTGGAGATCAGCGGCGAAACCAGCCGCGACATCTTTCAGCTGGATCCTGCCGATGAGGAAGTGCAACCCGCCGGCCCAGTCCGCTACGACCTGCACATTTCCGATGCCGGATCCGATCTCCTGCTGGCCCAGGGAAAACTCGTCGCGCCGTTTACGCTCCGTTGCGTGGCCTGCCTCGAGCCGTTTCCGTTCACGCTCGAACTCGATCACTACGCGGCCGATTTCGACACGCCCGCCAGCGGCAAACTCGACATGACCGAACGAATTCGCGAGGATCTCTTGTTGGAAATACCCGGGTATCCGCACTGCGATCGCGATGGAGACGATCCCGACCGTGTATGTCCCGCCGCGGGCAAATTTGATGGCACTGACTCGCAGGAAAACCGCGGCAACAGCGCATGGGATGCCCTTGATGGCCTCAAGGATGCAGAATCTTGATTCTCGATGGGAATTCTTTGACATTTCCGAAAAACCGGCGTTAATCCCCACCTCCACTCCCCAACCATTCTCGACTCATGGCAGTTCCAAAGCGCAGAACCTCCAAAATGAAAAAACGACTTCGTCGCTCCGGCCAACGCTGGCGTGCGGCCAAGTTCAAATCGTGCCCCGAGTGCGGCAATGCCGTTCCCGGCCACATCGCCTGCCCCAGTTGCGGCTTCTACAAGGACCGCCAGGTCCTGAGCGTGGACAGTTTCTGATCCACCCCAAGTGCCCGTCCAATGAGCGGGAAAGAGTCGAGTCACCCCTTGAGTGCGGGTGACTTTCTTTTTTTCAGGTGTCTATTCCGCTTGAACTCGTGGCCGGTCTGCTCCTTCATAGTCGGCTCCCGGAGTCCGATTTCCCCCTCGGACGTTTCAATGCGGAATTGACCGGTTTCCTTTCGTAACTGACGTGAAAATCGCGGTGGACGCCATGGGCGGCGACAAAGCGCCCCAAGCGATCGTCGAGGGCACCAAGGACGCTCTCGGCGAATTTTCGTTTATCGAGAAATTGCTGCTGGTTGGCGACGAATCGATCCTCAAAAGCGAGATCGATCGCCTCCAAATCCGCGATCGTCGTCTCGAGATCGTTCCGGCCTCGGAAATCGTGGGCATGGGCGAGAGTCCCGTTCAGGCGATCCGGAAAAAGAAGAATTCCTCGATTTCCGTCGGCGTCGACCTGGTGAAAAACGGCACCTGTGAAGCGATCGTCAGCGCGGGCAACACCGGCGCCGCCGTGGCGGCTTCGACCATCAAGCTGCGCACTCTACCCGGCGTCGAACGCGCCGGCATCGCCTCGCCGCTTCCCAACGAAAACGGCCCCTGCAACATCATGGACGCGGGCGCCAACGTGGACGCCCGTCCCAAGCACCTCCTGCAGTATGCGATCATGGGCTCGGTCTACGCCCGCCACGTTCAGGGGAAAGAGAATCCTGTCATCGGCCTGATGTCGGTCGGCGAAGAGGAAGGCAAGGGCACCGATTTCACCCGCGAGGTCTTCGATCTGTTGAAAGCTTCGAACCTCAATTTCCGGGGCAACGTCGAGGGACACGATCTTTTTGAAACCAAGCTCGACGTCGTGGTCTGCGACGGATTTACCGGCAACATCGTCCTGAAAAGCTGTGAAGCGACGGCCAAGGTGATGTTCAAGTGGCTGAAACACGAGATCAACAGCTCGCCCTTCCGCCAACTTGGTGCCATGATGGCCAAGGGTGCCTTCAAAGCGACGCTGGAGCGAGGCAACTACGAGACCTATGGCGGCAGTCCACTGCTCGGCGTGAATGGCGTCACCATCATCGCCCACGGCTCCAGTTCGCCCCGTGCCATCAAGAACGCCATCCGCGTCGCCGCCGAATCCGTTCGTCACCACGTCAACCCACACATCCAGGAGGAAATCCAGAAATCCGGTGCCGACGTCGTCAGCGCCTGAATCCACCAACCACCATCCGAGAGGCTTTCCCCACTTCGATCTGTTATTCCTCATCTCCGCGGCGAAACCGCCTCCTTGTTTGTCATGTCTGATTCCCCGTCAACCGGCCTTCCCACTCTCAAAGCGGTGCGCATTGCGGGCACAGGCAGCTACCTCCCGGAGAAAATCCTCACCAACCACGATCTCGAGCGGATGGTGGAAACCTCGGACGAATGGATCGCCTCCCGCACCGGGATTCGCGAACGACGCGTCGCCGCCGAGGGTGAACTGACCAGTCACATGGCGGCCAAGGCCGCAAAACAGGCACTCGAGCAGGCCGGTCTCGCCGCCGAAGACGTGGACCTGATCATCGTCGGCACCATCACTCCCGATACCCTCACGCCCGCCACCGCCTGCTACGTGCAACAGCACCTCGGTGCGACCAAGTCGGTGGCGTTCGACGTCTCGGCCGCCTGCTCAGGATTTCTCTACGCGCTCGAGTTGGCACGCCACAGCATCGCGGCCGGCGCCTTCAGGAATGCGCTCATCATCGGCGCGGAAAAGCTCAGCGCCTTCGTGAACTGGACCGACCGAAATACCTGCGTCCTCTTTGGCGACGGCGCCGGTGCCGCCGTACTGCTCCCTTCGGAAAACGGTCACGGCAAGGTGCTTTCCTCCCATCTCGGCACCGACGGTGCCCAGGCGGAGTTGCTCAACATTCCCGGAGGTGGCGCGGCCTGTCCCATCACCATCGACAATGCCGACCAGAAGCTCGCCACCCTCGCCATGCAGGGACGCGAAGTCTTCAAGCACGCTGTCAACGCCATGCGCCGCGCCGCGGAAATGGCCATCGAGAAAGCCGGATTGACCATCGACGACATCCAGCTCGTCATCCCTCACCAG
>JAGRPB010000445.1 GCA_020439945.1 Verrucomicrobiia bacterium | reverse complement strand
CACTATCGCCGCCGTATTCCGCGGCACCGCCAACCGAATGATCAATGGCTACCTACTGCGCGACGCTCTAGACCGCATCAACGGCATACATTTCAACAGCTCCGAAGAACTGCATGTCCTTTCGCGCACTTACGAGACGTTGCTCAAAGAGATGCGCGATGCCGCCGGCGACGCTGGGGAGTTCTACACGCCCAGGCCCTTGGTACAGATGATGGTCAGGCTCGCGAACCCGCGACTCGGCGAAACCATCCTTGACCCCGCCTGCGGCACCGCCGGCTTCCTCGTCGAAGCGTGGTCCCACTTGGAGGCGCAGGCCAAGACGGTCAAGGATCGAGAGACACTGCAAGAGCGAAGTATCTTCGGGTGCGAGGCTAAGCCGTTGCCTTTCCTTTTGGCGAACATGAACCTCCTGCTGCATGGGCTCGACTCGCCCGACATAGATCCCCTCAACGCGCTGCGTTTCCCGCTCAAAGAGATCGGCGACACGGACCGCTGCGACGTCATCCTGACCAACCCGCCGTTCGGGGGTGAGGAGGAGCG
>JAGRPB010000444.1 GCA_020439945.1 Verrucomicrobiia bacterium | reverse complement strand
CGCGGCCGCGTTGATCGCGTTCGCCGCCGTTCCGATGGCGATGCCCGCTTATGGCCAGGATGAGGCGGCGCCCCCGACCACGGAAATGTCGGCTGCGCCCGCCGCTGCCGAAGAAGCCGCTCCGGCGGAGGAAGCCGAGGCGCCACCCGCGGAAGGAACCTACAAAGCCTTCATGGCGAGCGGTTCGGATGCACCTGCGATGTTCACCGTGAACAACCTGTGGATCCTGATTTCCGCCGCCTTGGTGTTCATCATGCACCTCGGCTTCTGCTCGGTGGAATCCGGCCTCTGCCAGCGGAAAAACACGGTCAACATCCTGTTCAAGAACGTCTTCATCGTCTGCGTGGGCGCCTTGGGTTACATGGCCTGGGGATTCAATGCGATGTATCCGGGGACGATGGGCGAGGATTGGAACGGGTTCTTCGCGATCGGCTCGCCGTTGATGAATGGTTTCGCGGATGAGGCGGCTCGCACCGCCAACGTGACCGCGGATTATGCCTCCTACACCATCTGGGCCGACTTCATCTTTCAGGCGATGTTCG
>JAGRPB010000443.1 GCA_020439945.1 Verrucomicrobiia bacterium | reverse complement strand
CCCGATGATGCGTTCCTCACCCTGGATGCAGACCCCGTCGCTCGCCTGACGAGCGTCGATGGCCGTGGCCGGAATTTTCGGATTTTTCGTCTTGCGCGCCCTTGGAAACGCCAGCCTGTTCCCGTGCCGGGACCCGCGCCTGGATGAGTCGTTGAACGTGCTGAACTGACCGAAAAAACGCCGGATTCAACCCTGTTAGCCCGACCACCCAACCCTGTTGACTCCCGGACCCAACCCTGTTGAATCGCCCCCCTTTCCCAAACCGATGAGCGACACCCAAGCAGACTGTGCCGGACGCCGATTCCGGGCCTTTTGGGCCGGGATTCTGGCTCTCCTGAGTTTCGGCTGCGTGATGTGGCTGGCACTGGGCATCGGCACGCGGCCCTCCGATCGCCTCACCCAGGCCGCCACCGAGGTGATCGCGGCCCGGCAACAGAATCTTCAGGAAGTGCGCGCCGCGCAGGCTGCCTTGGTCGATCCCGCCAAGCTGAAGGCCTCGGTCCAGAGCACGATCGCCGCGCTCGCGTCCAAGAAGGGCGCCC
>JAGRPB010000442.1 GCA_020439945.1 Verrucomicrobiia bacterium | reverse complement strand
AGCGGGGAACCCTCGACCCGCCCGGCCCGGATAAACGGGCTACGAGGGACTTAGGGCCTGCGCCTCGACACATTCTTCGGCGCGAGCGCGATGGAGCACGCCACTCCCACTGGGCCCGGCTGCCGGTGCCCCCTTGGAGGCCTCCCATGTCGCGATGGACCCGGTTCCTGCTCGTTGCGGTCTCGACCGCCCTGCTCACTGCCTGTGGTGGCGGCGGCGGGGGCGGAGGAGGTGGCGGTGGCGGCGGGACGACCGACGCCGCGGCGCCCCGCTTCGGCGGCTTGCGCTCGATCGCGACCGCGGGCGGCGCCTCGGTGCGCCTGGACTGGGACGCGGCCGAGGACCTCGAGAACCCCCTGGGCGTGACCTACCGCGTCTACGTGGCCTCCTCTTCGGGCGGGCAGAGCTTCGCCAGCCCCGTGACCACGACGTCGGCGACCTCGGTCGTCGTGACCTCGGCCATGTCGCCGCTCGTGGCGGTCGGGACGCGCGCCTGGTTCGTGGTGCGCTCGCTCGACGCCAGCGGCAACGAGGACGCCAACAC
>JAGRPB010000441.1 GCA_020439945.1 Verrucomicrobiia bacterium | reverse complement strand
ACCCAACGTGTGATACCCCTGGCGCTTGAAGAGCAGGGGGATGGGCAGGTCGTTCGCCAGGGTGGGAGCCTGGTGAAACTCGGCGTTGAACTCATAGCATCCCGTCGTGGAGGCGAGTTTCCCCGAAAACACCGAGACCCGCGAGCCCATGCATACCGGCACCTGGCAATGGGCATTGGTGAAAAGCAGCCCCCGCTCCGCCAACCGGTCCATATGCGGCGTCTTCACATCGGGATTCCCGCCGAGGCAACCGACCCAGTCGTTCAGGTCATCGATGGCGATGAAAACGATGTTCGGCGGTCCGACCGGCTCGTCCGCCGCTCGAAGGAAGGTCGCGGCGGTCAAACCGAGGCCAACCACCAAGAATCGGACGAGAAATTTCATGTCGTTTCTTCTTTTTCCAAATCAGCCAGAAACGGCGGAATTACCAACCATCGCATCCCGTGAATCTTGTGAATCCTGTCAAAAAACCGCGTTTCCCTTACTTCACCTTCATCACGCCGCGCATGATGATGTGGTGCCCGGGGAAGGAGCACACATACGGG
>JAGRPB010000440.1 GCA_020439945.1 Verrucomicrobiia bacterium | reverse complement strand
CGCCGGGGCAATTGATGGGCGCGGCTTCAGTTGACCTGCCGACAATCGTCGTCAGTTCTGGCCCGATGCTCAACGGCAAATGGCAGGGCAAAGATATTGGTTCTGGCACGGATGTGTGGAAGTTCTCGGAAGCCGTGCGCGCGGGCGAAATGACGCTTCACGACTTCATGGCGGCTGAATCCGGCATGAGCAGGTCTAAGGGCGTTTGCATGACGATGGGCACGGCCTCGACCATGGCCTCGCTTGTCGAAGCGATGGGGATGAGCTTGCCAACAAACGCGGCTTTGCCTGCTGTAGATGCCCGCCGCATGGCCTTGGCGCATCTAACCGGCAAACGAATTGTCGAAATGGTCGAGGAAGACCTGAAGCCGTCCGATATCCTTACCAAAGAAGCGTTCGAGAACGCCATTCTGGCCAATGCTGCGGTTGGAGGATCGACGAACGCGGTGGTGCACCTGCTGGCTTTGGCCGGACGGGTCGGGGTGGACCTGACGCTCAGTGATTTCGAGATCGGATCAGATGTGCCTTTGCTGGTGAACTGTATGC
>JAGRPB010000439.1 GCA_020439945.1 Verrucomicrobiia bacterium | reverse complement strand
CAGCGGCCTTGTAGCGCGTCTTGCCGGCCTCATCGCCTAAGCTAATGATGCCGGTCATGAACGGCTTGGCCGATGGAACCCAGGCCGACGTGTAGGCATCGGTAAACACCAGCCGCTCGTTGGGAACGACCTCGAGGAAGATGCCATCGTTGGGAAATTCCTGGCCCTCGGGACCGCGGAAGATCATGTGGCTTGAACCGCCGGGCCGTACATCCATCTCGACCACCGGCGTCGTCCATGGCCGTGGCGTGAACCACTGCTTGATGAGCTCCGGCTCCGTCCAGCAGCGATAGAGAATGGCACGCGGCGCATCGATGAGCCGCGTCAGCGAAAGTTCATGTTGGGCTTGGGTCATCGCGCGTACTCCCTGTGCTGTCGCGATTGAAAAGAAGTTCGATGTAGCGTTTCAGATGGTCGATGCAGTCCGCCGCCACGTCCGGTCCCTGCTTGGCCTTCGCCAGAATGAAGGCGCCCTGAATCACCGCCTGGGTGTAAAGGGCAAGGCTCTGCGCACTCCAATCCGCATGCGGCGCATAGAGTTCCTTT
>JAGRPB010000438.1 GCA_020439945.1 Verrucomicrobiia bacterium | reverse complement strand
CACTACCAGGCTCGCCGACCCGGTGAACACCACGGGGTGCAGCTGGCTGCGGCTCCGGGGCTCCGCTGCGCGTTCGGGCTCGGTCATCGGTCGCTCATCGTTCGGTCAGGACTCCGGTTGCGTTTCCGATTGCGCGTCGCGCGTGCGGTGCCGGCGGGTCTCCGGTCGGCACGCGAGCGCGCAGAGTCGGTGCATGGGCGCGTCCGGGTAGGCGACCCGTTCGCCCGTTCGCCCGTTCGCCCGTTCGCCCGTGCGGCACGGAGGGTCGACCGCGCCGTTCCGGCCGCGTCACCGGGTTCATACGCTTCCTAAGGTAATTCGCGGGGCAGCGTGTGGCCATCCCGTTCCCGCACCGCCCGGGAGCATCGTGCCGCGCGTCGGGCACTGCCGGATCGACTGGAGAAATCGTCGAATCCCGGGCCGGGCGCGATGTCGCCCGTCGCGACGGGCGGCCAATGGTGTCATATGTGAACTTTCGTTCCCAAATGGTTTCGGGTAGTCTGCCGGCCGCCGGGTCGGGGCGACCCGTCGGGTGGCCTGTCCACCCGG
>JAGRPB010000437.1 GCA_020439945.1 Verrucomicrobiia bacterium | reverse complement strand
CCCTTTCCACCGAGACTGGGTGTATCTCCGCCCCGCCCCACTGGGCCTCCCACCAAGCGTGCTGCCGGTGAAAGAGGAGCACCACCAGCACAACGACTCGAACCCGCCAGGCGTGCAGCAGGCGGTTGCGGAGCGGGCTGGAAATCCTTCGAACCACGAACGGACACGAATGAACACGAAATCCTCCTTTCACAAGGACGATTCAACAGGGTTTGGTCGGCGACCATACCCTGTTGGGTCGGGGGAAACGGTTGGGATTCCGGCGGGTTTTTGAACCGCGAATGGGCGCGAATTTTCTCTTTCCGGAACGGGGCGCAATTGAAGTGGATAGGCGGCCAGGCTCTGTTGGCCGCGGAGGGACCACCGATCCGAAGCGCTTAAGTCGGAGCAAAATTCAAAAATTTTCGCGTTCATTCGCGGTTCGAGAGAGTCCCTTCGCACCACTGCGCGCGCGTTCGCGTCGATTCGCGGTTCGCTTTTGCATTTTTCGCGCCGCGAACCCATGGTTCCGGTCCCCCTCCTCCAAAAAATCATCCGATCATGAAACCCATT
>JAGRPB010000436.1 GCA_020439945.1 Verrucomicrobiia bacterium | reverse complement strand
AAGGCCGGATCGACTGGGCGTGGAAACGCGCCACGGGTCGACCCGCCTCTGACGCGGAGAAAACGATTCTCAAGGATCTGCTGAAAAAACAGCAGGCGCGCTATGCCGCCGACGCGGAGTCAGCCAGGGCATTCGTCGCCACTGGCTCATCGCCGATCCCCGAAAAAATCGACCCAATAGAACTCGCCGCTTGGACCCAGGTGGCGCGCACCATCCTGAACGCCTACGAGACGACATCCCGTTTCTGATTCAAACAGTGTGACACCGGCATCCCTGCCGGTGCCTGAAAGAAAAAGGCGGCTTCGCCGCGAAGAATTCCAAAATCACCGGCAGGGATGCCGGTGTCACAATCCTCATGAATCCCTCAGACCTTTCCCGTCGCACTTTCCTGAACCGCGCCACCGTAGGTATCGGCTCACTGGCTTTGACCCAGCAACTCATGGCCGAGACAGCTGGCTCCGCGAATGCCGCGTCCGGCTCCGGTCCTTGGACTGGTGCCATTCAGCCGCATTTCGCGCCCAAGGCGAAGCGCGTGATTTTTCTCTGCATGGC
>JAGRPB010000041.1 GCA_020439945.1 Verrucomicrobiia bacterium | reverse complement strand
CTCATCTGCGACGGCATCGGCGATGCCGTGCTGGTGCAGGGCGAGCAGGCTCCCGGACAGAGCCTGCGGCTCGCCTACAACATTCTCCAGGCCAGCGGCGCCCGCATTTTCAAGACCGATTATGTGGCCTGTCCGAGTTGTGGCCGCACCCTGTTCAATCTCCAGACCACGACCCAGAAAATCCGCGAAGCGACGGGTCACCTGAAAGGCGTCCGCATCGCCGTGATGGGCTGCATCGTCAACGGCCCCGGCGAAATGGCCGACGCCGATTTCGGCTATGTCGGCGGCGCTCCGAATAAGATCAATCTCTACGTGGGGAAGGAGCCGGTGAAGTTCAATATTCCCGAAGACGAAGCGGTCGAGCGGCTGGTCGACCTGATCAAGGAACACGGGAAGTGGGTGGAAGCGCCGGAGAAAGTCGCGGCGGTGTGAGGTCGCGCGGAGACGCTGAGAGGGAGAGGACCATGCCACATAACCCTGTTGGGTCTTGGACCTGACCCTGTTGAGTTGAGCCATGCCCTTTAAACCAAAAAACGAACCCTTTCCGCTGCCGTTTGAGGTGTATCCGGAGGATTGGTTCCGGAGGCTGGAAGCGGAAGACGTGTTTCCGGATCGGGCGGATGCGTTCACCGAAGTCGATTTGGGATGTGGCCATGGGACGTTCGTCCTCGAAATGGCGAAGCACTTTCCAGAGCGAAATTATCTCGGCGTGGAGCGATTGTTGGGACGGGTGAGAAAGGTTTCGCGCGGCGCTCGGAAAGGGGAGCTGGCGAATGTTCGGGCACTGCGACTGGAGACGACTTATGCGGTGGAGTGGCTGCTGCCGCGGGAATTTGCGGATCGGGTGCATTTGCTGTTTCCGGATCCCTGGCCGAGGAAAAAACATCACAAGCGCCGACTCATGTGCCAGCCGGCTTTCCTGAAGTCGGTGCATGATCTGCTGAAGCCGGGTGGCGAGTTTTGGTTCAAGACTGACCACGAGGAATACTTCGACGCGGCTCTCGAGTCGTTGGAAACGATCGACTTTTTCGAGCGCCAGCCTTGGCCGGAGGATGAGTTCTATCCGGTCACCGATTTCGAAAAACTCTGGCAGGCAGAGGGACGGAAGATCCAGGGGATTCGGCTGAGGCGGCGCTGAGCCGCTTCACCAGATCACCCGGTCCGCACTGAGAATGTTTTCGAGGGCTCCTGATTCGGTTTCGACCACCAGTTCTCCTTCGGGGCCGACATCGATGGCGTTGCCGGAAATTTGGCGATTGCCGCTGACGACGGTGATTTTGCGCCCTTTGAGCCACGCACGGCGCCGAAGTTCTTCGCGAATGATGGCAAAGTCTGTGATCAGCTCGGCGGGGTAGAGAGCGGACCATTCGGCAAGGATGGCGGCGGCGAGGGCATTGCGTTCGATGAGGTGCCCGGTGTGGCTGCGCAGGGTGGTGGCGAGCGTACGGATCTCGTCGGGAAGTTGCTCCGGAAGGAGGTTCACGTTGAGTCCGATGCCGAGCACGGCGGCGGGCGCCTGGTCTTTGCAGGCGCGTGATTCGACGAGGATTCCGGCGAGTTTTCGGTCGTCGAGATAGATGTCGTTGGGCCACTTCAGCATGGGCCGAGGCAGGGTGGGGAAACTCGATTCGAGGGCACGACATACGGCCAACCCGGCGAGATGGGGAATCCGTGTCCAGGTTCCAACGGTGGTATGAGGGCGGAGAAGGATGCTGAAAAGAAGGTTCACGCCGGGTGGCGAAACCCAGGTGTCGCCGCGACGACCCCGGCCGGCACTCTGGCTTTCGGCAAAGATCACGGTGTTCTCGGGTGCGTCTTGTTCGGCGAGGATCAGGGCATCGTCATTGGTGGAAACCGTTTCCGGCTTGATGCGGATGTCCCAATCGGCCGCCAGGCGCGAGCCGATGATTTCCGCCAGGTGGTGCCGGATGGATCGCGCGTCGAGGTTCATTCGCCGGGTGCGAGCGTTTCGAGATCGAGCGCCAGGTCGGCGGCCGTTGCCGAATGGGTCAGGGCGCCTACGGAAACGGCGTCGACTCCGGTGGCGGCGATGTCGGCGATGGTATCGAGCGTGACGCCACCACTGGCTTCCAGTTGGATGCCCGGCGAGAGCTGGTCGCGCAGGGTCACGGCTTCGCGGAGCTGATCGAGGCTCATGTTGTCGAGCAGGATCACGTCCACGCCTTCCAGAGAGAGGAAAGCTTTCACCTGGTCGATCCGGTCCGCCTCCAATTCAATGAAGGCCGTTTCCGGATATTGCTCGCGGACCGCTCGGATTCCGGCTTCGAGCGAGGATTCGCGATTCTCGGCCACGAGATGGTTGTCCTTCACCATCGCGGCGTCGTAGAGACCGATCCGGTGATTGGTGCCGCCTCCGGCGAGGACGGCAACTTTTTCCAACAGCCGCCATCCGGGCGTGGTTTTCCGGGTATCGAGCACACGGATAGCCGGATTCGCCGCGGTAGCGCGCCGTACATATTCCCGAGTCTGGGTGGCCACGCCGCAGAGCCGTTGCAGGAAATTCAATGCGGTCCTTTCCCCGGTGAGGATTCCCCGGGTGGGGCCGGTGACGGTGATCACGGTTTCACCGGCCTCGGCAGCGCTTCCCTCTTCGATTTCGACCGTGACCGACAGAGTCGGATCGATTCGTGAGAAAACTTCGGCGGCAATGGCGACGCCGGATACCACCAGCGGTTGGCGGGCGATGATACGACCGCAGGACCGGTGCCCGGCGGGTACGAAACACTGCGCGGTAATGTCGCCATGTGGCCCCAGATCTTCGGCGAGGGCCAGATCGATCAGGGAAGCGGAGGCAGAGGCGATTTCGGAGTCGGTCACGATGAGGGAGAGGGGGAGAACTATGGTCTTCCAATGAAACGGTGAAGCGGCTCGTCGCGAGTTCTTTTTCCACTTTCGTTGATTCTCAGGGAACGGTGGAAACCGGGGGATATTTCGCTTAAGTTAAGGATTTTCGCTATTCCGGAGCAGTCCCGGAATTCTTCAGACTTACATGCCGCCGTCGACTTCCAGAACGCCAGGTTCCCGTAAGGGCGGACCGGCCTCCCGCTCCAAGAGCGGCCGTGGCCGGAGCAAGCTCCCGCGAGTGCCGCGCCAGAAGCCAGCGCCGGCGGGTCCGTGGTCTTTGCTGGGGCCGCTGGCGCGCTGGGGCTCTCGCCATCCGTGGTTGCAAGGGCTGTTGGCCGTGGCCGGTTTCACCATTGGAGTGCTCTTGCTGGCGGGCGTGGCGCTCTTCCTCAACTACGACCGGAAAGCGGCGCTCTTCGATCTGCGTCAGGTCGCGAGAATGCCGCAGGAGTCGACGGTCTACGATATCCAGGGCCGGGAACTCGGCTACCTGCATGGGGACGGTCGAACGGTCGTGCCCCTTGAGCAGGTGGCGCCCAATTTTCAGAGAGCCCTGGTGGCTCGCGAGGACTCACGATTCTACGGGCACAGCGGGATCGATGTCTGGGGATTGCTGAGGGCGACAATGCGAAATCTCAAGGATCGCGACGCGGTGCAGGGAGCGAGCACGCTAACGATGCAGCTCGCCAGAAACACCTTCGACCTGCGCGAGAAATCCTTTCAGCGAAAGCTGCTCGAAATGGCGATCGCACGCCGGATCGAGAAGGCCTACACCAAGGACGAGATCCTGTATCTCTACGTGAACCGGATCTACTTCGGCACCGGGCTGAATGGTATCGAGCAAGCGGCTCGCGGCTATTTCGGAAAAAGTGCGGCGACACTGGATCTGGCCGAGTCGGCGATGATCGCGGGCATCATCCGCGCCCCGAATCGGTTTTCTCCATACCGGCACTACGACGCGGCGCTCAATGAGATGCGGACCACGATCGATCGCATGGTGGACGAAGGCGTGTTGGATGAGGAATTGGCGAAGACGGCGAAACTGGAAGAGCCTCGCGTGCTTTCCCAGGACGAAGGTTTTCGAATCGCGCACCAGGGTCGGGATCACAGCCGCGTGCTCCAGGAAAGCTACCTGGTGGAGGTGGTGAAACAGGAAGTCGATCGATTGCTGACCGAGGAACAGCGAGACGCCGGCGGCTTTGAGATCTACACGACCTTCGATCTTGATTTGCAAAAGGCCGCCGAGACGGCCGTTGAGAAGAGGTTGGAAGAAATCGAAGGCGAGCCGAACTACCCGCATCCCACTCTGTCCGCCTTTCGATCGCGTTTTGAAAATCACCCGGAATTGGAGCCTGACTACCTCCAGGCGGCGGTGAGCGTGATCGACAATCGCTCGGGCGCGGTGAGGGCGTTGGTCGGCGGTCGCGATGTGACCCACAGTCGATTCAATCGCGCCACCCAGGCGCATCGGCAACTCGGCTCGGTGTTCAAGCCCTTGGTCTATGCCACGGCATTCGAGACGGGCCTGTTTCCCGGCACCTATGTGAGTGATGATCCGATTCGTCCCGGAGAGATTCGATGGTTTCGCGGCCAGTGGAGTCCGGACAATGCGGATGGACAGTTTCTCGGTTCACAGCCGGTTTCGAAAGGGTTGATCGAGTCGCGTAACACGATGAGTGTCCGGGTTGGCGAACGCGCCGGCATCGATGCGGTTCTGGCGATGATCGAGCATGCGGGTCTGGCGACGAAGGCGGAGATTCAGCCGAACCCGCAGCTCTATATCGGAAATCTCGGCGCTACGCTCAACAGCCTGGTTAGTGCCTATTCCGCGTTTCCGAATGATGGTTATCGCTACAAATCGTTTTTCATTGAGCGGATCGAGTCGCGGGATCACGAGATTCTTTTCGAGCCCGATCAGGCGGGTTATCGCGTCGTTTCGCCCGGCGCGGCGTGGCTGGTGCGGAGCATCATGCAGGAGACACTGGAGCCTGGCGGCACGGGCGCATCGGTTCGGAAGCTCGGCTTCAAGGCGCCCGCCGGAGGCAAGACCGGCACGACCAACAATTATCGCGATGCCTGGTTCCTGGGATACACCAGCCGACTTACCGCCGGCGTCTGGGTGGGGATGGATCAGCCGGAAAAAATTGTGGATCGCGGCTATGGCGGGCGGCTTTCCCTGCCGATCTGGACGGACATCATGCTCGCGGCCGAGGATCTCGGGTATGATTTTGAAAAGCTGCCGGAAGCCGATGATCTGATCAAAGTAGAGCTGTGTCGCTACTCGGGAAAACTGGCGGGCGATGCCTGCCGGAAATTTGGCGGGCTCTATGAGGAGACGATTCCGCAACCGATGCTCCCTCGCTCCATCTGCGAAGATCACACGCGCGTCACGCTGGACCGCGGACAAGAGAACGGCGACAGCCAGAAAGGCGGCCTGTTCGATCGCGTCCGGGGATGGTTCGGCGGAAAGTGATGTGAGGTTTCTCGGCCCGAGGATCAGTCACTACAAAACGTTGGCGCCTTTGTAGTCGCGGATCACCCTCGCGCGGGGCGAAAAAGGGTGGCATACTTCTCCCTGCGAATCGTCCAACCCGCTGAACGGCGTTCCGCGCCGCGATCGGAGCCGACCGATTCGGCACTCTACGATCCCGAACCTACACACTGATCATGGACATTCTCAATACCCTCGCCGTCGCCCTTGGGTTTGCGACGCTCGCCGGTCTGAATCTTTATCTGACCGTTTTTGTGACTGGGTTGGCCATCCGCATGGACTGGCTCCAACTGGCCAGCCAGTACGAACAACTCTCCGTGCTCGGCAGCGATGCCGTGCTGATCGCCTCCGGCATTTTCTTCGCCCTCGAGTTTTTCTCCGACAAGATTCCGTGGGTCGATTCCCTCTGGGACGGTGTTCACACCCTGATTCGCCCTGTCGGTGGCGGGTTGCTCGCCATCCAGACCCTTGGCACCACCGATCCGGCTTTTGAAGTCATCGTCGGGTTGCTCGCCGGGAGCACCACGCTGGTGACACACGGTTTCAAAGCGGGCACCCGTCTGGCGGTGAATGCTTCGCCTGAGCCTTTCTCCAACGTCGTGGTCAGCACCGCGGAAGATGTCGCCGTCGTGGCGGGACTCGGCCTGATGGCCTGGAATCCTCTCGTGGCCGCGCTGGTATTCCTGACCTTCCTCGGATTCGCCATCTGGGCCACGCCGCGCCTTTTCCGCCGCTCGAAGGCCTTTCTCTGGATGCTGTGGAAAAAAATCGGCGCCGCATTCCGCGGTTCAGCCGCAGACGCGGACGACCTGGCGCTCTACGCGCGGCTGTCCTCAGACGACGATCTCGCTCTCGCCGACGCACTTGGCGGCGGGCTGGTCGAGACCGACTGGTCCGCCAAAGTGATTGCGGGCAGAGCCAAAGGCTTCAAAAACATCGGCAGCTATACTTTTGGAAAGATCGTGGCCGTGTCCGGTCGCTCCGGCGTGATTCATTTTGTCGGACGCCGTTCCTTCAAGAGCTTTCATGTGCCGGTTCCGCTCGCCGACATGACCATCACGCAGGAACCTCGTTTCCTCAGCGAAGACGTTGTTCTCTACAGCCGCGATGGCAGCCGCAAACTGGTCTTCAAGTTGCCCGCTGGCCGTCGCACGCTCGCCGAACGCATCGTCGAGAGTTTGTCGCAACTCGGTGCCGCCGAAGTTTCGCCTGACGATTCATCGGGTTCCGGCTCCGGCAAGAAATGGCGCCGCGAGCCCGCGATCGAAGTCGAGGCAGAGATCGTGCAGGCCTGAGACCGCTTTCAGTCCGTTTCAGGTAGGTTGTCGAGATCGGCCAAATCTTTGGGGCGACCGCTGGCCTGCTTATTCCTACGGAGATCACGTAGCGAAATCACCGGTATTTGAATGCCGTCCAATTCGATTTGGACGGCATTCTCTTTGGCTTCCGCAAACTCGACTCCCGAGATGGAATTGAGGATTTCGATCTTCACGGGTTCCCGGCCCATTCGGGTCATTCGATCGGGATTTAGAAACAAATCCTCGGTAAGCCCTGGCAGATCAAAACCGAAAGACTTCAGCGTTTTCACGACACGTTCGGCATTTCCTCGCGACACCGCGATCCAGATATCGATGTCGCCGGTGTAGCGAGGATAGCCGTGAACGGCGACTGCGTAGCCACCCACCAGGAGATAGTCAACGTGGTGGGAATTCAACAGACTCAAGAATTCCTTGAAGTCGTGGGGCAGATTCTCCATCGGGATATTGGGAACGTCTTAGCCGTTCGAGAATCCGAAGGCGTTCCTCCGGAGTCAAATTCCATCGCTCGCGCTTGTCAGAGTCATCGGCCTCTTCGAACGACTCGAAGGTCGAAAATGAACTGCGATCGATTCTGAAAACTTCGTGAGGCATTCAAACGACATTTTACGACGAAAATCCCGCAAAAGCCATCCCGGGAAATCGTTGAGATACTCAGTGAATCCCGCGTTCCGACGACTTCACGAAATCGATGATCGTCGCGTAAACGCCCGTCGGATCGTCTTCTTTCTCCAGCTCGGCCAAGGCGACAGAGGTAGTCACTCCGTCACGATAGAGCTTCCGGTGAGCCCGCTTCGCCGCACGGACGGCGACTTCGTCGAAACCGCGACGCTGCATGCCCACCACATTGATGGCGCGGACTCGGGCGGGATTTCCGTCGGCGATCATGAACGGGGGAATGTCTTGGACGATTTTCGAACAACCGCCGGTGAAACCATGGTCGCCGATGCGGCAGAACTGGTGCACGGCAGTCAGGCCGCTGACGATGACGTGGTTTCCCACCACCACGTGGCCGCCGAGCGTGCCGTTGTTGGAAAAAATGCAGTGATCACCGACGACACAGTCGTGTCCGACGTGCGAGTAGGTCAGGAAATAGTTGTGGTTCCCGATGACGGTGGCGTCGCCGGGGGAGGTGGCGCGGTTCACGGTGCAGAATTCGCGAAACGTATTGCCCTCGCCCACGCGCAGCCAGGTCGGCTCACCCTGGTATTTCAGGTCCTGAGATCGCTGCCCGATCGAGGAGTAGGAATAGAAAACATTGTTGGGACCGAATTCTGACGGGCCATCCAGCGTCGCGTGATTGTGGACCACGCAGCCGTCGCCCAGCTGAACGCCGGCCCGGATCACGGCATACGGTCCAATCTGGACTCCCTCGCCCAGTTCCGCCTTGGGATCGACCACCGCCGTCGGATGAATTTCTGTCGCCATATTTCAGGGGCACCCAATCACGGACTCTCGAAATTCCAACCGGGATTTTGGTAGATAAAATCAGCAGGCGCGGAAAACGAAAGCGAGAGACAATTTGTGACCATTCGTTTCATTCGTGAAAATTCGTGTTCTGGAATCGAGCAAACACGAATGGTCACGAATTGGAAGAATTTACACGAATCAACTGTCCGTGACGAAGACGAGACCAAATCCGAGTTCAAAACCTTGATTCCATTTCTCTCAGGAATCCACGACGGCAAATTTCAGTTCCCCTTCGGAAACCACTTGGTCGTTGACCACGCAACGGCAGTAGGCGGACGCCATGCTGCGACGTGTCTTGAGGATCTCCGCCTCGATGAAAAGCGTGTCGCCCGGCAGCACCGGCTTGCGGAATTTCACCTTATCGGCGCTCATGAAATAACCGATCTTGCCCTGATGCTCCGGCTGGCGCAGCAGGATGATGCTGCCGACCTGGGCCATCGCTTCGACCTGTAGCACACCGGGCATCACCGGGTGACCGGGGAAGTGGCCTTGGAAAAACGGTTCGTTGATCGTCACCTGCTTCACGCCGGTGCACTTCGTGTCGCCCTCGAAATTGACGACGCGGTCCACCATCAGGAACGGGTAGCGATGGGGCAGCACCTTCTGCACCTCGATGTTGTTCAGCACCGCCTCGCCGGTGGGGATTCGCACCGGAGGACGCATCGCCTGCGCTTCCTGGAATCGCTTCACCAGTTCGCGCGCCATATCCGTGTTCGGTCCGTGGCCCGGTTTCACGGCGATGACGTGACCCATGATGCGTTTTCCGCTCAGCATCAGGTCGCCGATGATGTCGAGAATCTTGTGGCGGGCGAATTCTTCCTGGAAACGCATCGGCTCCTTGCTCATCACGGAATCGCCGCGAATGACCACGGCGTTTTCGAGGCTGCCGCCCTTGATGAGGCCCTTTTCCATCAGCGGCTGGACGTCCTCGTAGAAAACAAAAGTCCGGGCCGGGGCGATCTCGTTTTCGTAAAGCTCGGGAGTGACTTCCGTGGAAAAATACTGGGTCATGCGGCCGTCAGGACCGACCTGGGTGCAGGAAACACGAAAGGATTTGTCCGGCACGATGGTGATCAGGCTACCGCCACGGGTCTCCATGTGGATCGGTTCGCGAATCTCGAACACGCTGCGGAACTCATCCTGTTGGGCGATGCCCGCCTTCTTGATGCACTCCACATAAGGTCTCGCCGAGCCATCGCCGATCGGCGGCTCGTTGGCGTCCATCTCGATGATCGCATTGTCGACGCCCATGCCGACCAGCGCGGAAATGACGTGCTCGACCGTGTGCACCTTCACCGAACCCTGGGCCAGCGTGGTGGCACGCTCGACCGTCTGCACGTTTTTCACATGCGCGTCGATGAACGGCTGATCGTCGAGGTCAACTCGGCGAAATTTGATGCCGTGACCGGCCGGCGCGGGCTTCATCGTCAGCGTCACCTTTTCTCCCGTGTGCAGGGAGGTGCCGGCGAGCGTCGCCGACGAGGCGAGAGTCTGTTGGTAGGGGGCGGCGGACATGGCTGTCAGTCGATCAATCGGTGGGGTCAGAAAAAGGGGGCAAATACCTAGCGCAAGCCCGGCCGTAGTCCAGCCCTTTCGATGGCGGCAGAATGAAGCCGAGCCGGTTCGCGAATTCCCATTCAACAGGGTTGAGTCGCCGACCTGACCCTGTTGACTGATCGGAGGTGCTCCCACGTATAGGTGCTTGGCAAGATACGGGCCCTCGGATACTGTTCGGCTATGATCGCGGAGAAATTTCCCGAAATCTCGAACCTTCCTTTGGAAGAGAAACGCGCGTTGCTCGACGATTTGTGCGAGGAAATTGCCGCCGCTGATCAGGATTCGCCCAATCCAGCGATCATCAAGATCCTCGAGGAACGCTGGCGGGCGCATCTCGAAGATCCCGCAGGAGCGATCACACTCGAAGAATTTCGAAAGAGGATTGGCGTGGAGTGATGGAGGTCGTTTTGCTCCAATCGGCTCAAGCCGATCTTCTGGAGATCTTCAGCAGATACGGAGAAGCCTCCTACCGCCTCATTGATTCTGCCTTGGAACGGATTCGGACAATGCCGGATCTGGCTCCGGTATATCACAGTCACTTTCGGCGAAAACTGGTTCCCGGCACTCCATTCGGCATCTTCTACTCCGTTGTGGGAACGCGAGTGATGGTGTCGTTCATCATGGATCTACGACAGGATCCTGAGGCGATCGAGCGTCGACTTTCGCGTCGCTAGTCGAAGTCGGAGACTTTCTGGCATAAGCTCGCGACTATCGACCTGCGTCTCTACACTCCGGAGTTTTCCGTCGTTGCCGAAAGCGATGATTTCATCGTGGTCGACAAGCCGGCGCACTTGATCGTGCATCCGACGAATCCGGGGCATCCGCCGACGCTGTGGGATGGGTTGCGGGAGTTGCTGGTTTACGAGTTGGCGATTGGCGGACAGCTTTCGATCATTACCCGGCTGGACCGGGAGACCAGCGGGCTGGTGCTGGTGGCGAAACATCGCGAAGCGGCTCGGGAGTTCGGGCTGGCGATGGAACGGGGGGAATTCGAGAAAACCTATCGAGCGATCGTTTGGGGATGGCCGGAAACGGACGATTTCGCGATCGATGCACCGCTGATCCGCCGAGGCGAAATTGAACCTTCGCGGATTTGGGTGAAGCAGGTGGCGCATCAGCAGGGCAAAGCCTGTCGGACAGAGTTTCGAGTGGAGCAGCGATTTGAGCGGGTCGGTCGAGAGGGGAAGGAGGAACGATTTTCGCTGCTGGAATGCCATCCGCAGACGGGCCGGATGCACCAGATCCGGGCGCACCTGCATCATGCGGGGTTTCCCATCGTCGGAGACAAGCTCTACGGACCGGACGAAGCCTGTTACCTCGAATTTATCGAAACGGGGTGGACGCCGGAACTGGCGGCGCGATTGCTGCTCGATCGGCAGGCGCTTCATGCGTCGCGGCTGGTCTGGCGGGAGCACGACTGGCAGTGTGCGTTGCCGGCGGAACTGGCGGCATTCGCGGAGGGGCGCTGAATCTGCCCGTGAATACGTTAACCCGGTTTTTCTTGCAAAACGCGGGACCCGTGAGAATCCTAAAACGCCTGTTTTGGCGGGGGAAGGAGCTCTCACGGTTGAGGGCGATGTCGTTTCGCTGAAACTCGCTGAAACTGAACACAGCAAGTTAGACGACTGGGAAGAGAGGTAGGACCACTCATGATTGGATACGACGAGGAACGGGAACATCGGCGTTCGGATCACCCGATTCACACCGAGAAGGTATTTGCTGACCGGAAGATTTTTTTCCTCGATCTGAAGGAAAATTCCCGGGGGCGATTCGTGAAGATCACGGAGGATGTGCGCGGACGGCGTGACACCATCATGGTGCCGGCGGAGGTGCTGGACGATTTCATCCAGGCCCTCAACGCGATCGCCGACGCGGACGACGCAAATCCCGAAGAGGAGGAGGAGTGATTTCGCGAGACGAGCTGCGAGGCTAAGCCTCGTTCGTAACGCGACACGCCGCAGACAGTGTTGTCGCAGCCAAATCCGGCTGCGTGGAAGCGATGCGTTTTCCTTTCTGCGCGGAAAGCGGTCAGCGACTGTTGCTTTCTTTCAGTTCGGCGAAAATGAGCCGTCCCGCGCTGGTTTGCACGGCGCCAGCCACGACGACGCTCTGGGTAGTGCCGATCTTGGAGACGGCTTGGTTGACCACGATCATGGTGCCATCGGGCAGGTAACCGACAGCCTGGTGGGAATCCTTGCCTTCCTTGACGAGGTTCAGGTCGAGCTCGTCGCCGGGCGCGACGGTCGGTCGCATGGCTTGGGCGAGATCGTTCAGGTCGAGAACGGTGGCATTTTGAAGCCGGGCGACTTTGGCCAGGTTGGCGTCGGAAGTGATGAGCCGGGCACCGGTCAGTCGCGACAGGGTGATCAGCTTGCCATCGGTGGTGTCTTCATCACGCGGATCCTCGTCGTGGATGGCCACCTCGATCCGTGGCGCTTTCCGAAGTTGGGCGAGACAGTCGAGGCCCCGCTTGCCGCGAGCGCGCCGGATGTCATCACCTTCATCGGCGAGTGACTGCAGTTCATCCAAGACGAAGCGCGGCACGAGGATCGAACCGGAGAGAAATCCCGAGGCAAACAGGCGCGGCAGGCGTCCGTCGATGATGGCGGTGGCATCGGCGAGCAGAGGCTGATCCTGCACTGCCTCCTGGCGAAAGCGGACGTAGGGAATGACGAGTGAGAACTCCTCACGCTTGCTGCGCAACGCCAGCATCATGCCGACAAAGCCGAGCCCGAGAAACATGGCGAGTCGAAAGATGTCGGCGGCGAGTTGGTACTGCTGCATCCAGCCGGCGTCGAAGAAACCGATGCTGGTGACGAGCCAGGCGCAGAGCAGTCCGACCAAGAGACCGAAGGTGCCGGAGGAAAAGCCCTTGATGCTGAAATTGCGGAGACCGAGATCGATCACGATCACCAGCAACCCGAAAACCAGACCGATGAGCGCACCGATCCAGCCGTAGTTGGCTCCCTGCCCGAGGGCGAGGGAGATGCCCAGCAATGTTGCGATCAGCACGAAGGCCGCTCGCGCCACATTGGCGGGCGTGTTGTTATGGTTCATTGGTATGAAGTGAGTTATGTATAAAATGGCGAGCCGTCATCCATTTGGAAACGATCGCCGACCTATGCAGGCGAACACTATACCGCCTGCCGAGGATCTTCGCCACATCGGCGTGAGTGGGCGATTTTTGGAGATCGGTGAAAGGCTGGCAGCTGTATTTAGGTGCCGCCGCATTCCGATTCATTCGTGCAGATTCTTTTGATTCGTGGCCATTCGTGTTTCAGAAAAATGGTTAACACGAATGGCCACGAATTTTTCCTGGGCCTGAATCGTCTCGGGATTAGGAATGCCGTCCCACGGCGGTGACCCATTTGCCGCGACGAACGAAATTGAACAGGTCGATGCCGGCGTCCCGCGCGGCTTGATGCACCGCCTTGGCCTGAGTGGTGAGAAACCCGGAAACGATGACGCGGCCTTCGGACGCGAGCGCGTCCGGGACGTTTGGCATCAATTCGACGAGGAGATCGCTGAAAAGATTGGCGGCGACGATATTGAAACGCCGACCTGACCGACCAGCCTGACCAGTCCAACCGATGGCGTCGCCTTCGATGAAAGTGACCCGGTCGCTCACGCCGTGACGTTCCGCGTTGGTGCGGGCGACGTCGGAGGCGAGCAAATCGTTTTCGATCGCGGTCACCGCCTTGGCGCCGAGTCGAGCGCCGGCGATGGCAAGGATGCCGCTGCCGCAGCCGAGATCGAGCAGATTCCACTCGCCCGGGGTGAGCGTCTCGGTTTCGTCGACGAGTTGCCGCAGGCAGGTGGCGGTGGTCTGGTGACCGCCGGTGCCAAAAGCCATCTGGGGGGGGAACGAGAGGATTTCGCGTCCGGGAAATTCCATCCCGAGCCGGGCAAGATCTTCGGTCTCCGTTTCCTCGACCACGAGAAGGCGATCGCGAATCTTCAGCCGGACGGGTTCGTCGGACGCGGTTGGCTGCCAGTCTTCCGGTCGGACCCTGACCACGCCGCCGCCGAGTCGATGGCGGAGCGAGTCGAGTTCGTCGCGGTCGCCGCCGTAGACATTGAATTGCCAGCGCTCGCGTCCGACCGCCTTTTCGACCACGTAGGGCAGGCCCTCGATGGTCAGGCGGTTCTCCCACGTCTCCACCTCTTTTTCGGGAACGCGTTTTGACCAGCGGAACAGCGGTCCGGACTCCATGGGCTCAGTGTCGGCTGGGGCAGGTGCCGAGAAAAGTACAAAAAAATGGAGCGGGTGATGAGATTCGAACTCACGACATCAACCTTGGCAAGGTTGCGCTCTACCCCTGAGCTACACCCGCTCATTCTTTTGCCACACCGAAGTGCGGCGAAGGGGACGGTAAAGTGGCGAAAGTCCGACTTTTTTCAAGCAGGTTTTTTAAAATTTCACCGTTGCCGGGGTGCCCTCGGGACGTAGGGTCTGCGGGAAAATCGCCCATGGCCGCCACATCCAACATTCTCGACGAAATCATCGCCCACAAACGGACCGAGATTCAGAAGTTGCTTCCGATCGCGGAGAAACTCGAAGCCGGAGCCGCGGGTCGGAATGATTACCGCTCCTTTTTTCAGGCCTTGGGTGGCGGATTGCGCGACGAGACGGACGGCATCGGTTATGGCACCCAGCCTCTGGCCGTCATCGCCGAAGTGAAAAAAGGTTCGCCGTCCGCGGGAACGATCGCCGAGAACTTTGATCCGGTCGCGATTGCGAAAACCTACGAGGCCGCCGGAGCGGACGCGATTTCCGTGCTGACGGACGAGAAATATTTCCAGGGACACCTCGGCTACCTGGCCCAGATCCGGGAAGCGGTCGGGATTCCGCTGCTGCGAAAAGATTTTATCGTCCACGAAGTCCAGATTCACGAGGCAGTCATCGCGGGCGCCGACGCCATCCTGCTCATCGTGGCGGCGCTGACTCAGGAAGAGTTGCTGCATCTCCTCGACGTGGCGCACGGCTATCCGCTTGATGTGCTGGTCGAGGTGCACAACCGCGAGGAAATGGAACGAGCGCTCGACTCACCGGCGCGGATCATCGGGATCAACAATCGCAACCTGAAGACTTTCGAGGTGTCGCTCGAGACGACAGAGGTGCTGAGCGAGGAGGTCGGCCCGGACCAGATTCTCGTCAGCGAGAGCGGCATTCATACAGGAAACGATGCCCGACTCGTTCACGGTTGGGGTGCCGATGCGATCCTGGTCGGTGAAGCGCTGATGCGAGCGCCGGACAAGGCGCAGCAGATGGCGGAATTCAAGGGAACCGCGCCGTAGGCTTTTCTACTCTTCCGCTTTTGGCGATCGATAGTCGTATTGCATCAGGTGCGGCAGCGAAATCACCGCGCCGTCGGGCAGCAGGACCATCATTTCGCCGCCGAACGATTGCCGGGGCGTGAACCAGGGCTGTTTCCATCGATAGGGAGTGGCGGGGCCGGGAGAAAACTGGGACGGCACGTAGCTCATCTTGACGCCTTCGGGCTCCGACGAGTGACGCCAGAGATCCGGTGTGGCACCGAAGTCTTTCAAAGCGTCGAACCAGAAAGCGAAGAATTTTTCCTCTTCCCAGTTCTCCTCGCCAGCGGGTAGCCGCGGCCAGGATTTGTTTTTCTCGAGGTATTTCACCATCGCGCCGTGCAATCCTTTGAGGTCGTCGATCACTTCCTGGCGCGCGCTTACCTTTTTCGTTTCCTCGGCATGGGCCGAACCGAGGCCCGCTATCGGCATCAGGAAGAGAGCGATGAAGAAGATTCTCATGTTCCTTTCTCTACCGGTTTCGAACCCGTCTGGCGATGGGATTCCTCGTGGAGGTCGGAACCTTCTTCACCACGGACAGGGTTAGCTTCCCGGTTTGACCCTGTTGAATGGTGGGGTCAGGAGGAAGTCTCCACGATCCTGGATTCCGTGGCGGGGTGGGGCGTTTCTGACGCGCGAAATTTCTCGCGATAGACTTCGGGAGTGAAGTGGAAGAGTTTCTCGAACTCCTTCTCAAAGGTCTCGGGATCGCTGCACGCTTGATTTTCGGCGATCTCGGCAGGCGACTGGTCGCTGGCGATCAGTTGCCGGGCGGCGTGATGGAGCCGACGGCGTTGCAGATAGTCCACCAGGGTGAGGCCGATGTGTTTTCGAAGGGCCTGACTCAGTTCGTCCTGCTCCATCCCGGTGGCGGATTGGAGCGGTTTCAGGGGCAAGCGTCCGCCACCGGCGACGGCTCGTTCGATGATGTCCATCGTGGTGATCACCGTGTCGGGAAGTGGGAGGCGATTTCCTCCTCGCCAGTAAACGTGGTAGTCGTCCCCGATCAGCATCATGATCTCCAGCAGGGTCACGCGACTGATGGATTCGGCGTGGCGTTCTTCCCGCAGGCATTCCTCCAGCAGATCGAGCGCGGCGGAAAGGAAACGTGTCCGGGATTCCCGTGTGGTGAACACTTGCAGATCGGTGTCCTCGGGAATCTCGAACCAGTGCCGGGCGAAAAACAGGCCGAGCACATCGGGCGCCCCCATGATGTCGGCATACTCGCCGGCGAACCATTCGGGCAGGAACCGGACGCGCGTGATACGGACCTGCTCGGGCTGCTTGATGACGTGGCGGGCCGAAGGGTGGTGCACCATGGCGGTGCCGGCGCGAACGGCCTGCACTCCGGAGTCGGTTTCGTGGAGGAAATGTCCCTCACGAACGAGAAACAGCTCGGAGTAGGGACTCGGAGGAAATTCGTATTCGTCGACGAGGAAGAAATCGGTCAGCCGAATCGGCCAACGTCCGAAATTGTCGATCCGATCGTCTTTGATGGATTGCTTTCGTTGAAACAAAGACATCGTCAGGTTCCGTGGTGTCTGGGGCGAGACGAATTCGGGAGCCGGAATCAAGTAGGCGGGTATCGCACCGAGACCAGCGTCAATCCGTCCGCGGGCGCACAATACGGTGCTTTTTCTGATCCGCGAACGCCTTTTAGCAGGGAAAAGATGGTCCCGATTTCCAGTTTTCCCTGGGCGGCGCGGACGGCGGATCCGACCAGGAAGCGAACCATCTTGTAGAGAAATCCCTCGCCGGTGAAGGTGATTTCGAGCCAGTCAGCGCCGCTCTCGACGGAGATCTCAAAAATCTCGCGAACGGTGTCGCGCTGTTCATCTTTCCCGTCGCCACGATTGGCGGAGAAGGCCCGGAAATCGTGTCGTCCGCGAAAACAGTCGAGAGCGGTCTCGAGGAGGTCGCGGTCTCCGAGCCGCGGAACGTGCCAGGCGAGACCGGCCTCCAGCGGCGGCAGGACCGGGCCCGTCCACAGGCGGTAGCGGTAGGTCTTGCCGATGGCGCTGAAGCGGGCGTGGAAATCCGGATCGGTCTGGGCACTGTCCATGACGCGAATGCTCGACGGGAGCCGAGTGTTCAGCGCGCGCAGCCAGGCGCCGGCGTCGAGTGAGGCTTCGGCGGGCGCGTCGAAATGCGCGATCTGTCCGATGGCGGAGACCCCGGCGTCAGTGCGACCCGATCCCTGCACCGCGGTGATCCCGGGATGAATGGTCTGCAACGCGGCGAGCAATTGGTCCTGGACCGTGTCGCCACCCACCTGACTCTGCCAGCCCACCCACGGACGGCCATCGTAGGCCACCGTCAGGCGAAAGCGGTGTGCTGAGTTGGTGTCAGTCTCGTCCATCACGAAATCCTATTCCTATTCCTCGTCTTCTTCTTATTCTTTCCGACTGGCGGTGCTTTTGAGGTGCGACATGAGTGTGTCTGAGGTGTCTCCTCGATCGAAAGGAATAAGAATAGGAATAAGAATAGGAATAAGAATAGGAATAGGACGAGGAATAGGACGAGGAATAGGACGAGGAATAGGACGAGGAATAGGACGAGGAATAGGACGAGGAAGAAGAGGTTCAGTCGTCCCAGTCTTCCTCCCACTCGTCGTCGATCACTCCGCCGGATTTGGCATCGAGATACTCCTGCAGGATTTCCATCGCCGCCGCCTGATCGATATGGCGGCGGCTGTTTTTTTCGGTGCGACCCGCGGCGTGAAGTTTTTCCATGGCCGCCACCGTGGACAGTCGCTCATCGACTTCGACGATTTCGACCGTCTCGGTCAAAAGCGGTCGCAGCTTCTTGGCAAAGGTTCGCACTTTTTCCACCGCCGTTCCCTCGCTGCCGTCCATGCGCAGGGGCAGGCCGATGAGCACGGTGCCGACGCCGCGCTCCGCCACCAGTTCCGCGATTCGCGCTACGGCCAGTTTCTTGTCCTGGCCGGGAACGGTCTCCAGTGGATGGGCCAGCATGCCCAGCTCATCGCTCAGCGCCAGCCCGATCCGGGCTTCGCCGTAGTCGATTGCCATGACGCGGGATTGACGGGACAGGCTCACGATCCGACAGGCAAACTTATCGCAATTCGGGCGGCAGTTTCTCGACGAGTTTTTTCACCTGATCCACCTCGTCCTTGTCGGCGACGAGAATGGCGTCCTCGGTTTCCACCACCACGAGATCGTGTACGCCGATGAGGCCGACCTTTTTTCCCGTCGCGCTGAACACCACGTTGCTGAAACAATCGATCATCGTGACGTCGCCCCGGGAGGCATTGGAGCCCTCGCTCTGATCCAGATATTTGCCGATCGAGATCCAACTGCCTACGTCGTCCCAACCGATGTCGGCCTCGATATTGAGCACGCGGGTCGCCTTTTCCATCAACGCGTAGTCGACCGAGATCTTGGTGAGCCGCGGAAACTGGTGCGCCACGGTGGCGGCGAAATCGGAGGACTTTCGCAACTCGGAGATGAAGTCGGCCAGCTCGGGACAGTTGCGGCTCAGCTCGCGAATGACGGTCGGCACGGTCCAGATGAAAATGCCGGCGTTCCAGGCGTAGCCACCCGTTGCCAGGTATTCCTCGGCCAGATCGACGTCGGGTTTCTCTCGAAAGCGCGCGACTTCGTGAACCGAAATCGGGTTCTCGTAGCCCGCGATGGTGGCCCGTGGTCCGCGCTGGATGTAGCCATAGCTCGGGCAGGCCCAGGTAGGCTTGATGCCGAGCGTCACGAGTGCCTCGGATCGGACCGCCGCCTCGACCGCGGCTTCGATGATGCGGCGAAAACCTGCCTCGTCGCGGATCAACTGATCGGCGGGAATGATGACCATGGCCGCCTCGGGAGCTTTTCGCGCCACCGCGCCGACGCCGAGGGCGATGGCGGGAGCGGTATCGCGTTTCTCGGGCTCGGCGATGACGTTTTCGGGCGGCAGATCGGGCAGGACTTCGCGCACCGCGTCCGCCTGAATCTCGTTGGTCAGGACGATCAGGTTTTCCCGGGGAATGATCCCCTCGAGGCGTCGGGCGGCCTTTTCCAGGAGGGTTTCGTCATCGAAAAGTTCCAGCAGTTGCTTCGGCTTGTGATCGCGGCTCAGGGGCCAGAACCGAGTGCCGCTGCCGCCGGCAAGAATAAGGCCAAAAACGGGAGTCTCTGCCATGATTCGGAATGGGTTTTCGGAGGACAAGAAAATCCCCACTAAGAACCGATACAAACTCCTTCAAAGCGACAAAATTCTTACAAAAATTAATTTAACATCTGGTAAATACATCTAATCTTGGAAAATGACACTTCACCCCGATCATCGCCGTTCCCCCAGCACTACCATTCTCGGGACCGCGCTCGCGGTGGCGCCGGCGGCGGTGGGTTGCGCGGTGGGCCTGTTGCTGGCCGATCGGGTCAAGGGCCGTTCCCGCACCGGGTTGGCCTCGGGTCTCCTCGCCCTGGGGGCCCTGGCGACGTTGCCGCTGGTGATTGATTCGGTGACCCGCACGCTCGATCACCCCGCTTTTTCCCGCGGCCGTCAGCGTCGATTGGAGCAGATCCGCGACAGCGGCGCTTTCCGCGATTTCGATGACGACGAGGAGGAGGAAGAAGAACTGCTCGCGTTGTCTCCCGTCGAGGATCCCGACTATTTTGCGGCCCGGCGTTCCTGAATGCCCGGCAAACCGCTGATCGCGTCGATCACTTGGGCGACCGAGATGGCGTCCATGGGGCGCTCCTCGATTTTTTTGACATAATCGCCCTCGTCCATTACCCCCGGGTGGCCTGAAAAAACGATCCGGGCCCGACCCTGGCGTGGTCGCCAGTGAAACGGATTGGTGGGACCGAACAAGACGACCTGGGGCACCTGGAATGCGGCCGCCAGGTGCATCGCGGCCGTGTCCACTCCGAGCGCCAACGTGGCCCGGTCAATCACGGCGGCCGTTTCCAGCAGGGACGTTCGGCCGGCCAGCAGAACGGGCGAAGGCACGCCCGGCATCGATTTGAGCGTCTCGAAAATCGCATCGATGTGCCGTCGCTCGAAAGCGTCCGCGCCGCCGGTGATGACGCAGGGCAGCTGTAGCGGGCCGGTGCCGCATTCGCGAATCACCTCCGCCCAACGTTCCGGCCGCCAGTATTTTTCCTCCTTGGCCGTTCCCGGATGGATGAGGGCGAAGGGGCCTTTGACCCCGCGCTCTTTCAGGATTTCCCCGGCCCGCTCTCGGGCACCCTCGGGAATGACCAGTAAAGGCAACGGGTCGTCGAAGTCCCCGGCCTTCGGAATTCCGATCGCGTCGAGCAGTGCCGCCATGTGATCGATGGTGTGGTAGTCCCGCAGCTTGGCGTCGCAGAGATCGGTGTAGGCGATTTCCCGCCAGAAACCGCGGGCCCGCTTCTCGTAGGTGGCGCGAGTTCCCGCCCGACTCAGCCAGGTCAGAAAGACGCTGCGGTCCGAGCCAATGAAATCGAGCACCGTGTCGAAGCGATCCGAGATCACGCTCGCCCAGACCGCCAGATTGAGCCGGCGATAGTGATAGTTGAGATGCCGGTCAATGGAAGGAAGCGTCGGCGCCAATTCCCCCGCCGCGCCCATGGTCAGCAGCGTGATCTCCGCATCCGGCCGCGCCTGTCGCAGGCGACTCAGCGCCGGCGCGGTGAGGACGAGGTCCCCGATGCGCTTCATCTGGATGACGAGGATGCGTTCCATGGAAAAGGGCTGAAAGGCGCGAAGGTAGCACACCGCCCCGCCCCGGCCAGCAGATCTGCTTCTGCTGCGGGGGCGCCGCGGAGTCCGTATGCCGGAGGTGGACCCGTGAAGCTTTTCCTACCCGGCGAGCAGATTGAAGAAGAACCCGATTTGCAGGACGAAGTGTATGGTGCCGCGTGCGTCGATCGATGACGTCAATGCGAAGCTTGCCCACTTTGCCAACGTCATTCGTCGCGATTGACTACCTCAATCGCTTTCAACCATTGAGGATCTGGAATCGGCGAAAAACCGAACAGTTTTTTGAACTCGTCAGGGTCGATAATGCCTTGTCTATCTCGCTGCACCCAGAGTTTGTCGACGCTTTCCGGATCGCATGGCACCTGGTAGTCAGGTTCCACACCTTTTTCGTTTACGTTCGATCCATCGGGCAAATCGTATTTTCCGATAGTCAGGTGCAAACCCGAGTCATGCGAGACGGGAAAGAGTTGTTGGAACGTTCCCTTCCCAAACGTCTTTTCACCTACCAGAATCGCGCGGCCATGACACTTCAGAGCACCAGCTAGACATTCCGCACCGCTCGCACTTTTCTCGTTGATGAGAACAGCCATCGGAATCTCGACCCGTTGTTTTTGAGCTTTCGATCGGAACTGGAGAGTTAGCTCAGGTAGCTTGCCGTGCGTTGTCACTATCAGTGTGTTTGGCGAAAGAAAGAATCCCGCAACTTCTACCGTCGCAAACATTTTGCCTCCTGGATTGTCTCGTAGATCCAGTACCAGACACTTCATATCTTGCTTCTGCATCACTTCCAGGGCCTTGCCGACTTCCTTTCCAACCTTTTCCGTAAACTCGGCCAGTCGGATATATCCGTTACCGTTCGCATCGACCCAAAAGTCATCGACAGGGCTGGTGTCGATCTGACTACGCTTGATCCGGAGCGTATCGATCTCACCAGATAACCTTCGAACCCTCAGCAACACTTCGGTTCCTGCTGGTCCCCTTATCAAGCGAAGGCAATCCTGAACGCTTTTCCCAGTGGTCGTCTCGCCGTCCACGTCAAGAATTCGATCCCCCAACCTCAATTTGGCCCTCTCCGCGGGCCCGCCAGGATTGACGCGTGTTACCACGATTTCTTCCTGGATCTGGCGAGTTTTGAACCCCGCTCCGAAATACTTCAAATTGGTATTCTCGTAATATTCCTTGAGGGCTTCTGGAGGAAAGTAAACGGAATAGGGATCGAGAGACTTCGCCATTCCCGTGATCGCCTCTTCGGTCAACTGCTCGAAGCCGGAGCGATCCTCCTCGAAATAGGCGAAATTGGTAAGCCAAAGTATTTCACCAAATCGCAGAACCTGGCTGCGGTAATCCGGATTCAGCCAAACCCGAATCGAAGGATTGCTCAGACATGCAAATACGAGAAATCCCGCCACCGATCCGATCACAATCAGCACGGGGAGCCAGACTTTCCATCTTCGAATTTTCCTCACGATCCTGATTTTGCTTCGGGTTCCCTGGTTCCAATTTCCGGGGTTCAAAATGACGCGGACCACTATCCTGAGTTACCGAATGGCCATCATGCTGGGATTTTCTTGCCGGAATGACAAAAGAAAACTTCACCTTTTCAACTGTCCTCGCCAGCCGCTTTTCCCAAGCGGCTCAGGACGCTTCCGCGCACTTCTCCCGAGAGTCTCTTTCTGAGCGATCGGGAGCCGAATCCCTTCTGGCTGCTTTAGACTTCTTATCCGCCGTGGGCATTCTTCCCCGCCTTCAGGAGGGATGATATCAGGGTTTGCCCGGCAGGCGAAAAACCTCTCGCTCAAGAACCCGGATAGACGAACGCCTCTCGCACAAAAACCTTGCTGGATCGGGGTTCTTTGGACAACATCTTGAGCAAAGGCTCTGCGGGATATCACCCGATGAGGGGCTACGAATAAAGACTGTTCGCTCTAGAAAATGGCCCAACTGAAAGGTAAGACCTCCACTGATTATGCCGGATTCGCTGGATTGATCGATGTCAATACTTACCGCCGATTCATATCCGAAGATTGGGAGATCGAGGAGTTGGAAGACCGCCTGCTCGAAGAAATGCGCCGAGCGACGATCATTCCTTGGACGACACCTGAAGGGCAAATTTGGATCAGGGTGCAGACTCAGGGCACAGAGATCTCGCCACGCTATAAGCCGCCCCACTTTCAGCGATTCACCGTGACTGGCCCCGTTGTGTTCTCCTGCCACAGCGGAGGGCTGACGAATTGCGCCCAGTTTGAGGATCAGTTGCTACCATTTACGGACGAATATTATCCACAATCAAATGATGTTGTAATTGAAGTCGAGCCTGGTGACTACCTTGCAAGACTGGATCAGATGTTTCCGTACGATGGGATGGATCAGTTCGCGCCAAAGGGATGCGGGAAGAAGGAATATTTGGTTACACTGTGTCCTTACGAAGGACAGACCCTTTCGACATCGGATATCCCGTTTGCGAAGCGGAGCGAACAAGTCGGAGATGGCAAGCCCAATCCCGTTACGAGTTGATTGACTGCACTGATTCGATTCCTTAACCTCGAATCGAGGCGGCGCTCCCGGAGTGGGCTGCCATTCCTCAAACGTTGATATGGCTGTTTGTTTGTCAAAGGGCAAAAGGATATTTTTCCGTTGGGCGACCAACGGCGCGGCAGCGTTTTTCGAAGGAGTTGAAGGGGATGTAGAGAGAGCTACGTAGGGTGAGCGGTTTCCCGCAGGCAGTGTCTGGTGATATTCGTGGACTTACCGTGCTGGGACAGGTTTACCGACACTTCAATAGTTCACCGCGGCCTTCTCCTCTGTCTCTCGGATCGAGTGCTCATCCCACTTTGGGTGGGACTAACTCACAACGTCTGCGAGGGCCGGCCTCTACCTTTCTCTCTACATCCGCTTCAACTCTCTACATCCGCTTCAACTCCCTTCCTGGTTGGTTGAGAGTGCGGCTCTGGTTCTTGTGTGGTGGTCCTCAGGGTGGGCGCTCAGGTGCCGGCTCAGGCACCGGTTTTCTGATCGACCTCGGCGCTGACCTGATGGTGCAACTCCCAGATAAATCCACACAACTCGCGGGCCACGGCCACGACGATCTTGTTGCGATGCAGTTGGCGTGCGGCGAGGCGTTTGAACCGGGCGTTGAGACGGTTCTGCGCCCGCCACGCGATGGCTCTGACCTCGCGGCTCTGGCCAGCCTGGCGGGCCGATAGCTGGGGCGAGACTCGCGGCGCGTGGCTGTAGTGGGAGGCACATTCGATGAGCATCCAGCGGGCGTGGCCGTTGCCGGTCTTGGTGATGCCGCCCTGCCTGCGACGCTCGCCGCTGGAGGCTTCCTCGGGCACCAGTCCGAGGTATCCCATCAGCTGCCGGGGATGGGTGAAGCGCGAAAGATCACCCAACTCGGAGATGACGGTCATGGCGGCGACTTCCTTGAAGCCCTTGCAGGCCATCAGGGCGCGCACATAGGGTTCGCGTTCCCAGGAGGGGAGCAGTTCGATCATGTGGGCCTCGATCCGGGCGACCCGCTGGGTGAGGGCATCGACTTCGAGGAGATATTCTTCGAGGACCAGTTGCTGGGCGGGATGCGGCATGGGGGTGCGGCGCAGGTAGTTGAGGTGAGCCTGGGTCCAGTTGGTCTTGCCATCGTAGCGGAAGCCGTTTCGGAGCATGAACATGCCGAGCTGTTGCTTGGCGCGGGCAAGGGCCTGCATGGCGTCGGTGCGGGCGCGGCAGAGGTCGCGGACGGCCTCGTCGCGGGCCGCCGGGACGTGGATGGCAGTCAACTCTCCGGCGCGGTGCAGGCGGGCGAGCTTGCGGGCGTCGCGCTTGTCGGTCTTGACGCGGTCTCCCGCCTTGGAGGGAACCTCCGAGGGGGCGACCACGATGCAGTGGTAACCGAGCTGGCTGAGTCTGCGGACCAGGACGAAACCCGAGGGGCCGGCCTCATAGACCAGGGAGATTTCGGATTTATCGACGCCGAAGCTTTTGCGCAGTTTGAGCAGGCCGCGTTCGACGGCGAGATTGGAACCTCCCCACTTGCCGTAGGCCTGGGGCTCGCCGCCGCGATCGAGAGCGGTGGCAACCACGATGGAGTTTTTGTGGACGTCGAGGCCGACATAGAGTTTGATTTTCATGGCGTGTTCTGATGAGTTCATTTTGTTGATTGATTCAACGCTTCAACATACCGGATAGGTCTCGCCCTCGCCGGCGAGATAGCCCACGATTTGAACCTCAGAACACGCCGCCTGACTTTTTACTATCAGGCTGAGCCGTTCCAATGCTCAGCCATATTGTCTCGGCGTGGAAATGAAGAGGAAATTGGCTGGTTGCGGCATCACTTTCGCCGGAATTGTGTTGGCATTCTCAGCAGTCTTTTTCTCTAGCGGAACAAGGATGGTTTCTAGAATCGAAGACGCGACAAAGGAGGCTGAAACCGTTTTCCTCGAGCGATACTTTGCCGGTGAGGTCATAAATCGTTCCGCTATCACTCCTCAGAATTTGAATGAGTGGATTTCCTCAAACTTGAGATCACGACCTCCCTTGCCATTTGACGTCAGCATGTGCTGGAAGCCACATCACCGAATCATTCTACAGGGGGATGAGTCCAGTCGTGAGATCCAGATCTGCTTCGAGTGCGATTTGTTCAAGTTTGAGTCGAGCCAACGACCCATACCACGCTCTTGGAAGAAACAATTCCGGAGTTTGTTTGCTACCCATGGCATTCCGGCAACCACACCAAACGACTTGGAGATTGAGGCCGCCCGCAAGAACAGCGCCGAAAAAGCCGGAGATGGCCAGTCCGCCCCCGCTTCGAGTTGATTGACTTCTCTGATTCGATTTCCTATCCTTAAATCGATGGGGCGCTCCCGGATCCGGCTGCCATTCCTCAATCGATCGACAAAAGGGATGAAAAGCAGAGAGGAGTTCTCTTTGGAATCATTAAGAGCCGGCATTCATCGTTGTTTGGATGACAACCGGAGTCCCTTCATTAGGAAATCTTCGCTCGAAATATTTGGTCGCCATCATTGGAAGGAAGTTCTTAGCAGTCTGAAGCAATGGGAATCCGAAGGAATCCTCAAAATTGTTTGCGAAGAGGTCGAGGCGGCCGATCCCGATGAGACCTGTGTTGAAATGATCAGTTATATCAATCGTGATAGTCCAATCACCGGTTTCTTAAATTATCGGCACACAGAGACACCAAGGCGAACAAAGTGATTTCTTGCCTGTCTCCTGGTTCCTTGCTTTTCAGCTTCGATTTCGCCACCCTCAGTTCGAATAGCAGACTGGCTCCGTTCCAAGAGACCACCTTCTCATTGACGTTGTGGAGATCAGGATTCCGGTTGCGGAACTCGTCCAAGGTTTGGGATTCTGCCTTCAGGAGTCCAAGTTTGCCAGCGAGAGAAGCCGCGGTGGGCTTCGTCTTTTGCGCGTCTGGCCCTGTAACTCCCAAAACTTTCGAGGTGGTGATCACATAACTCCTGTAATCGGTCGCGGAAGGCTTCAATCGGATAGCCCGATTGGCCTTTGTGGCTGCCGGTAGATTCGGACGCCTTGGCGCTGACTTTTTTTCCCACTCACGACGGCTTCAAGTATCCGGTAGGATGTTCGGGACTTCAAACCCCGACCAACCAATTCACAGTGGCGATCCCGCCGGAGAATGGCATGGTCCGGATTCCCGACCGGGCGCATTCCTCGGCCGGTCGGGGTTGCGAGTGATTGATGAAAATCGGCCTGGTCAGACGCGGTTATTCAGACACCGGCGGCGCGGAACGTTACTTGATCCGCTTCGCCGCGGGGCTGGAGGCGCGTGGGCATGAATGCGTGCTGTTTTCCGATCGGAAATGGCCGAGTGCGGCCTGGGGGGAGCGCGAACAGGTCACGCTGAAACGCGCCGGGAGCCCGGGCGATTTCGCGGTGGCGCTGGAGGATGCGAAACCGAAGCAGCATTGCGATTTTCTCTTCAGCCTGGAGCGGGTCTGGTCCTGCGACTGCTACCGGGCGGGCGATGGCGTCCATGCGGCTTGGCTGAAAAGGCGGGCGCGGCACGAGCCGTCATTCCGTTCCTGGTTTCGGAAGCTGAACCTGAAGCACGAGCAGATCCTGCGACTGGAGCAATCGCTTTACGGGCCAAAGTCGAAGGCGCACATCATTGCCAACGCGACCTTCGTGAAAGGCGAGATCACCGAATACTACGGCACCGTTCCCGACCGGATCTCGGTGGTGCCGAATGGTTTCGACGCTCCCGAATTCGACACCAGGACTCGCGAGAAACTCCGCAATCGGGGGCGCGAAATCTATGGCCTCGATCCGGACACGGTCGCTTTCCTGTTCGTTGGCTCCGGTTGGGAGCGGAAAGGGCTGCGCTTCGCCATGGCCGCGGTCGAGGCGCTCGCGGATCAGGGTTGCGAGGTGAAACTTTACGTGGCCGGGAAGGATCGCGGCGGCCCGCCCCGCACGCGGGTTCGCGGGGTGACGGAGTTCCTCGGCCCGATGGCTTCCACCGAACTCGCCCAGCTTTACGAGTTGTCCGATGTCTTCGTCCTGCCCACGATCTACGACCCGTTTTCCAACGCCTGTCTCGAGGCCGCGTCGCATGGTCTGCCGGTGATCACCACGAACGCGAACGGCATCGCGGATCTCTTCCCTGAACTGCAGGGCGACATCATCACCGACCTGAAGTCGCACGACCTCGTGGAAGCCTGTGCCGGTTGGCATCCTCCGGCGAGGCGTGCCGCGGCCCGGGATCAGAACCGCGCCGTCGCCGCGAAATTCAGCATCGCCCGCAACGTCGAAGCCACGTTGGCGTGTTTCGATAAACTGATCTGACCCCATGCGAGTGATTTCCGATCTCGATGAATGCCGTGCCTGGGTGGGCGACCGTTCCGCGCCTCGGCCGCGAGTGCTGGTGCCGACGATGGGGGCGCTCCACGAGGGGCACCTGAGTCTCGTCGATCTCGCTCGCGAACGCGCCGGCGACGACGGGGAAGTGGCTGCGACCATTTTTGTGAACCCAGCCCAATTCGCGCCGCACGAAGATTTCGATCGCTATCCGCGCCAGTTGGAAACGGATCTCGCGATGTTGGAAGGCCGCGGATGTGACGTGGTTTTCGCGCCCGAGCGGCCCGCCATGTACGCGCCGGATGCGTCGGTCGCCGTGGTGGAGTCGGGCATTGGTGCTGGTCTCGAAGGCGCCAGCCGGCCCCAGTTTTTCACCGGCGTCTGCACGATCGTCGCGAAGTTGTTCAACCTGACGCAGCCGGATGCGGCCGTTTTTGGCGAGAAAGACTACCAGCAACTCGCGGTCATTCGGCGGATGGTTCGCGATCTCGACTTTCCCGTAGAGATCATCGGCGCTCCCATCGTTCGTGAGACCGACGGCCTGGCCATGAGCTCGCGGAACGCCTACCTGAGCGACGACGAACGCGCTCAGGCGAGTGTGCTTTCCCGGGCGCTGGGGGAGGCGCGCGAGTTGATTCAACAGGGTCAGGTCGACGTCTTAACCCTGTTAGGTCAGGTCGAACAACGCATCGCCAGCCAACCGCTGTCGCGGATCGACTACGTGGCCGGTGTTCATCCCGACACGCTCGAATCGATCGATGCGATCGGCGAAGACGGCCTGCTCATCGCGTTGGCGGTCTGGTTCGGGAAAACGCGATTGATCGACAATCTCTGCTGGCGGCGTAACTTGGCGGGCGGGGCTTGAGGCTCGACAGCGAGGATCCTGAACGTAAACTTTACTCATGAGCACGACACTGAGAGCCCTGCAGGGAACCTTGGAGGAGGACGGAACGATCCGGCTCTCCGAGCCGTGTGATCTCCGGGGCCCGCTGCCGGTGGTCGTGACCGTGGCGGTCGAAGACGAAGAGCCACTCGCGGAGAGGGAGTGGATGGATGAGATCGAGAAGCGCGCGAGCGAGGTCGATGCAGGTGAGGTGGAAATGATCGACGAGGCGTCCTTCTTCGACCGGCTTCGGACGGCATGAAGGTTCGGCTGCATCCGGAGGCTTTGGCCGAGGCTCTCGAAGCGAAGTATTACATCCGAGAAGATGATCCCCGGGAAGCGGAGGCATTCGTGGTTGAACTGCAGGCAGCGATCGATCGGATTCGGGAGAATCCCGAAACTCCGGCGTGTTTCAGCGGCGAATACCGGAAGATGAGAGCTGGAAAATTTCGGTACGCCGCTGTCTATCGGCTGAGAGAAGGAGAAATTCAGGTCATGGCCGTCATGCATTTGCATCGAAAGCCCGGTTACTGGAAGGAGCGGCGATTTGATCGGCCCGAACACGAAGCATGAAAAGCTACGATTTCATCGTCGTCGGCAGCGGGATCGCCGGGCTGAGCTTTGCGCTGCGGGCCAGCCGTCATGGCTCGGTCGCGATTCTGACCAAGAAAGAAGCCGAGAATACGAATACATCCTGGGCCCAGGGAGGGATCGCCTGTGTGCAAAGCCCGGAAGATTCGTTCGATCGTCACGTCGCCGACACGCTCGACGCGGGCGCGGGACTCTGTCCGGAAGACGTGGTGCGGACCATCGTCAGCGAAGGACCGGAGGTGATCGACGAATTGATCCGCTGGGGCGTGGAATTTGATCGCAGGGAAAATGGGGACGGCGAGTCGGAACTGGATCTCGGTCGAGAGGGCGGCCACACCAAGCGCCGCATCCTGCATTCCAAGGACACCACGGGCCGGGAGATCGAGACGAAGCTGCTGGCGGCGGTTCGGGCGGCCGAAAACATCGATCTGTTCGAGCGGCATTTCGCGATCGATCTGATCACGACGGCCAAGCTGGGTTTCGCCTCATCGCTCCGGTGCGTGGGACTCTACGCGCTCAATGAGGACTCCGGCGAGGTGCTGACGCTGCGTTCGGACCGCGTCATCCTGTGCACCGGTGGCAGCGGTCGGGTCTATCTCTACACGACGAATCCGAAGGTGGCGACGGGCGACGGGGTCGCCATGGCGTGGCGCGCGGGAGCGGCGATCGCGAACATGGAATTCGTCCAGTTCCATCCGACCTGCCTCTATCACCACGAGGAAAAGTCGTTCCTCATCACCGAAGCCATGCGCGGCGAAGGCGCGAAGCTGGTCGACAAGGACGGCCGCGACTTCGTGACCGCCTATGACGAGCGCGGATCCCTGGCGCCGCGCGATATCGTGGCGCGTGCGATCGACCGGGAGATCAAGAAAACGGGGAGCCCCTGCGTCTTTCTCGACATCACCCATCAGCCGAAGGAATTCATCGCCGAACGTTTTCCCAACATCTACGAAACCTGCCTGCGCCTCGGGATCGACGCGGCGACCGATCCCATTCCCGTGGTTCCCGCGGCGCATTACCAGTGCGGCGGGGTGCGGACGGACGTGAATGGCGCCACCAGCATCGCCGGTCTCTGGGCGGTGGGCGAGGTCGCCTGCACGGGCCTGCACGGGGCGAACCGACTGGCGAGCAACTCTCTACTGGAGGGGGCGGTGGTCTCAAGACGGGCGCTGGCCGACATTCTGGAAACGCTGCCGCTGGGGAAGGCCACCGAGCGCCTGCTGCTGCCTGAGTGGGAGAGCGGGGATGTCACCGATGTCGACGAACTGGTCGTGATCTATCACAACTGGGACGAAATTCGGCGCCTGATGTGGGACTACGTTTCCATCGTTCGCACCAGCAAACGGTTGCAGCGCGCCGCGACGCGATTGCAGAATCTGAGGCGCGAGGTGCAGGAGTTTTACTGGAATTTCCGGGTCACGCCCGAGCTGCTCGAACTACGGAATCTGGTGGAGGTCGCGACCCTGATTGTGGACTGCGCGGCGCGTCGGCAGGAAAGCCGAGGCCTGCACTACACGTTGGATTATCCGGAAATCGATGATCAGAATTGGCTGATAGATACGGTTTTATCGAGATTTTAATCAAAATTTTAGTAGATTTATTGCCGTTTTCGGGGTTGAATCACGCCGTTACTCTGGTTTTTTTCTCTCTTTGCGGGAAGGGGGGCTTTCTCAACTTGGAAACCTCGATGGCTGGAACATGGAAACGCGACGGTTTGTCTTGATCGGCTCCGCATTGGTGATCACCGCGGGCTGGATCGGACCTCAATCCTCACTCAACGGTCAGACTCTGGCCACCGGCTCCGGCGTTGGGATGTCCACGTCGGCAAGGTCATCCTCGAACGGGGCGGCTTCGTTGCGTTCCGAAATGGCGCGTCCGCTCACCGCGAGCCAGGGGCTGTCGGGCGTCTCGACACTCGCCGGATCGCTGGGGGATCCGGCGGCGGCACCCGAATTGCCGAAGGTGTTCGCCCCGACGCGGCCTCGCACCCGTTACACTCGTTACCCGTGGAAGCGCAACGTGGAGGCCACCGTTTTCTGGATCGGGGAAAAGCCGACCGCCAACAATCCCACGCCGAACAACAAGAGCGCGTGGGATCGCGCCTGGGAGAATAGTTTCGGCGGCTTCGACAATCCCGATCAGGACGAACGCATCGATTTCCGCCCGAAGGATTTCGTGCCCGGCCAGAACCCGTTCTACATCGCGTTGCCCTACAATGATCTGAAATCGGGCGGCGGAACGAAAACTTCGGCGCGCCACGTGATTCCGTGGTTCGATCGCGAGTTCGAGCGTTCCGGCAAGACGATCATCAAAGGCCGCTGGATCGCGATTCGGCGTGGCGGCGATGTCTGCTACGCACAGTGGGAAGATGTGGGCCCCTTCGAGACGGACGACTGGCAGTATGTGTTTGGCGAGGCCGTGCCGAAGACGAAGGGCAATGGCGGTGCCGGGCTCGATGTCTCTCCCGCGGTGCGCGACTACCTCGGCATGTCGACTCGGGGCGTCTGTGACTGGCGTTTCGTCGATGAGGACGAGGTGCCCGATGGCCCCTGGAAAAAATGGGGTGAGAACAATCCTTTTGCGAAAGCCGGCGGTGGCGGTCTGCCGACGGCAAATCCCGAGAGCATCGTGAAGATTCGCGAAATGGCGAACCGCTACCTCGGCGATCTCCCCACTGGCGCCACGGAAAAGGAAGGTTCGGCAATCGCGGAGTAACGGGGCACGGCTCCGCGTCAGCGGCGCTTTTTCCGATTACTGGAGCGGTAGTCCGGCGGGCGCTTCGAGACCCATCGGACGAACTTTGCGATCTCGGGATGGGTCAGTAGTTTTTCGATGGTGTGGTAGTCGCGAGCCAGTTCGCCCTCGCTGAGCACGCTGTGGATCTTCCCGTGGCAGATCGGATGCAGGATCGCGATGGGACCGTGCTTCCCGCCTTTCAGCTTCGGTGTCAGGTGATGCCGGCTTTCCTGACCGCGTGGAATGTCGCGTCCGCAGAGCGGACAGACCTGGATCGGATCGGTGTTGGTCTCGGATTTCGCCACTTGAACTATGCCTCACCGTTTTCTACGCTTCCGCCCATGAAAAAGTCTACCACGCTTCTGATCGCCGCCGCGGTCGCCCTGCTCTCCGCCACCGTGCTGAGTTCCTGCCTGTCATGCTCGGCCTGCGCCCAGCGAAAAGCGGCCCGGGCCGCGGCCATGGGTCAGACCACTCCCGCCGCCACCATGACGGCGCCCACTCCGGAACCGGCGGCGGCTCCGGCAGCGTGGTAGCGGTTACCCGTAGGTTCGGGTTTTGAAAAACGGTCGGGTGCGTCAGTTCGTGCCCGACGGACTGAGTGAGGGGGCGTTTTTCGCCCGGGCCAGCCAGATGCCTTCCGTGGGATCGGGCTGGTTGAAATCGACGAGCAACCCGGCGTCGAGACGTTGCGTGCGCAGGCGTTCCGAAAACAGGTCGATCTGGTGAATCGGATCGCGCTGGAAGTTCGGATCCGAAAAATCCGCGAGTTCCAGGGCCAGCGATGCTTCAACCAGGAGATCGAACGACCCGCTCCCCAGCAATCGCAAGCCACCATCAGGACGAGTTCGTGACGCGGATCCGCCGCGGGAATGGCAGCCCCGCACCGCGAAAATGCCTCGCTCGCGGAGTTCGCGGACGATCGAGTCGATGTAGACGGAATGCGGACACGAAGGACCGAGCCGGGTCTGGACTGCCAGGCAGACCGAGATGAGTTCCGAGAGCAACGCCGTTTCATCAGGCGAGTCTTTCGAGGAAGGAATTCGAGAAGAATCCGGTCCAATTGGGGTGCTCATAGCGGAGGGATGGTTGCGATGATTTGGGAAAATCAGATCCTATACGGAGGGCGGAAAATAAAATTACCATAATTTTAATAGTTAATCATCACAAAAAAACGGGTTTTTGCGATATCGCAGTCAGGCTTGTTCTTGAATCCATCGCCCGCGCGTGAGAGATAGCGCCCGTGATCGATCTCGCGCCCGTCGTCGCCACCCACTGGGTTCACGACCTCAGTCCCTTCCTCATTCGGTTCACCGAGTCATTCGGCATCCGTTGGTACGGACTCGCCTACGTGCTCGGCTTTCTGTGCGCCTACCTGCTGTTGAAGTCGCTGGTGCGAAAGGGATGCAGCGAGCTTCGGGAAGATCAGGTCGCCGATTTCATCACCTTCGCCGCCCTGCTCGGCGTCATGTTGGGAGGTCGGCTCGGTTACATGCTGTTCTACGACTTTGACGATTTCATCCATCACCCGTGGATTTTCTTCAAGTTCCTCCAAGGCGGCATGGCCAGCCACGGTGGCATCCTCGGTCTCGTGATTTTCACCTGGTTTTACGCCTGGAAAACGAAACTCTCCTGGCCCGGATTGGGCGACAATCTCGTGACCGTGTCGCCTGTCGGCATCTTTTTCGGTCGCCTCGCCAATTTCGTGAACGGCGAACTTTACGGTCATCTCACCAACTCGAAGCTCGGCATCATCTTTCCCCGAGCCGTCGGCGAATTGCCCACGCCGGAGCGCAACGACATCCTGAATCGCTTCCACGCCTCCGACGTCGAGCACCTCGTCGTGATGTCGCGAACGAGCCCGGAGATCCAGCAATTCCTCGCCGGCGCGCTTCAGCCGCGTCACCCATCCCAACTCTACGAAGCGCTGGTCGAAGGCCTTTTGCTGTTTCTCATTCTTCTCGCAATCCGGCTGAAGTGGAAAAACCTCTACCACGGCATCCTCACGGGGCTCTTTTTCATCCTCTACGCGATTGGCCGCATCGCCGTTGAAAACCTCCGTCAACCGGATGCCGAACGCATCGCCGGGATCACCCGTGGCCAATTCTATTCCGTGTTCATGATCCTGATCGGGGTCGCTTTCATTGTCTGGGCCCTGATCGTGAAGCGGCGTAACGGGGATGTGAGGAAAAGCAAGAGGGTTGCCTAGACGGACCTACCCTGTGTGCTGGCTGTAGATTCGTTCCATGAACTCCCAACGACGGCTCGACACGCCTTCCCAGACGGTTTTTCTCCCCGCGAGACGTCCGTTGGTGATGGGGATCGTCAATATCAATGATGACTCCTTTTCGGGAGACGGCACCCTGGATATTGAAGGAGCACTCGCCCAGGCGAGGCAAATGATCGCGGACGGTGCGGATATCATCGACGTGGGCGCTGAAAGCGCCCGGACCAATCGGGAGGCGATCTCGATCGATGAGGAAATCCGCCGGTTGAGACCCTTTCTGGAAAGGTTCCCTGTTTTGGTGGCAACGAGTCATCAGGACTCCCGCCGCGCTCTCGATACGCCCCTGGTTTCCGTCAACACCTGGCGACCGCAAGTGATCGAGGCCATGCTGCCGATGGGAGTCGATCTCGTGAACGACATCTCGGGCCTCCCCGATCCGAAGAATGCGGCGCTTTGTGCCGAACACGGCGCGGCCTTGCTGATCATGCACACCGTGGGACTGCCCAAGATCCCTCACACGCATCAGCGTTGGGAGAATGTGCTGGAGGCGATGGAGGTGTTCTTCGAAGAAAAGATTGCCTTGGCGGAATCGGCGGGGCTCGAACTCGACCGGATCATTCTGGATCCGGGCATCGACTTCGCGAAGCAGCGGGAGGACAATCTCGCGATCTATCGTTACCTCGACCGGTTCCAGAAGTTTGGTCGCCCGATCCTGCTCCCGGTCTCCCGGAAGACGGTGATTGGTGAGGTGCTCGGAATCGCTTCACCGGTCGATCGCGACGCCGGCACGGCGGCCTGCGTGGTGCGGGGCGCGCGCTTGGGGGCCGACATCTTTCGCGTTCACAATGTGGCGGCGGCCGTCCAGGCGCTGGAAACCATCGCGCCGCTTTGTGTTTCCTCAGAAACCTGACGTTGGCGGGCGACTTACGCCTTGCGCAGCAGCACCGCCTCGGTGTCGAAGGCCCCGGTCAGGACATCGCTGAGGATGACCACCGGATCTCCGGCTTCGACGAGTTCGCGTTCTCGCAGCATCTCGATGGCGCGATGGATGGTCGTTTCGGGCCGGTCGGCGAACTCCATCGGGAACGAAGTCACCGCGCGGTTGAGGTGAAGTGCGCGGCAGATCTTTTCGTCCGGACAAAAGGCAAAGATCGGTGCTGATTCGGGCCGCTGGTGGGCGATGTAGTTGGCCAGGACACCACGCGCGGTGAAAACGACGATCTTCGAATCGGGGAGCGAATTGGCGAGCACGACGGCGGATTTCACCGTCTTCTGCTTCTCGGTACGCAGCTCGATTTCATCGCAGAAACGCGCTCCGGGTTCGCGTTCCATGCGGCGGGCGATGCGATCGATCACCTCGATGCATTTCACCGGGTAGTGA
>JAGRPB010000435.1 GCA_020439945.1 Verrucomicrobiia bacterium | reverse complement strand
CGAGCGCGATGGCCAGATCTTCTACTTTTGCAGCGAGCATTGCCGTCAACAGTTTCTAGCGAAGGACACAGATGTAGGTGCCACCATTGCTCCTGGCGGCGGGCACGCGTGTTGCGAGCATGAACAACAAACAGGCAAGAAGTCGGACACATCAGATCCGGCATTGGAAGCAAAGGTAGGCAAGTACGTCTGCCCAATGTGTGAAGGCGTGAAGAGTGATCAACCTGGCGATTGCCCAAAGTGTGGGATGCCGCTGGAACGTATCAAACCAGCGATCAAGCAGACTCGGACGGTTTATACCTGCCCGATGCATCCGGAGATCGAGCAGGATGGGCCGGGAACTTGCCCAAAGTGTGGCATGGATTTGGAGCCGACGTATGTCGCCGCTGGCGAGGAGGAGGACGACTCGGAATTGAGAAGTATGACGCTGCGATTCTGGGTGGCAGTGGCTCTCGCGATTCCCGTCTTGTTGTTGGCGATGCTGCCGATGGTTGGCGTGACCTTGGGGCTCTCGCCGAATGTATCCCGATGGCTGCAATTTGCCTTGAGCACGCC
>JAGRPB010000434.1 GCA_020439945.1 Verrucomicrobiia bacterium | reverse complement strand
ACAACAAATACACGGAATTATTGGCACGCTGATTGATGAAGGGATTCTGCGCATTCATGATGAGCCACAGGCGATACGTCCTTACTTTGCGGAAGAGTATTTCGAGAAGGATGCTGAAATCCGAAAACAACAGCTGCAGGCTGACGGCCTTATCGACTGAAACCGAAAACCGAGGAAGTGGCAGAATCGGGTAGCCGGGAGTGTTTAGCTCCCGGCCCCCACACCACGCCGGCATGCGGGTCCGCACCGGGCGGTTCAGGCGGTGACTAACGAGGAAGACGGTGCTCAGATGCTTTGCCTTCCGGGTAATGAATGTTGACCCAAAGTGCCTTTAGCGAGATGACACCTTGCTCGGCGAGCCAAGCGTTCGTCATTCCCGTGTGAGTGCTGAGCGTGCGGGAGAGTCGCCAATAACCCTTGCGGCTGAGCCCGGCGAGAATGGCTGACCGCTCGTCTGTTCCCAACTTCAGCAGTTGACGAATACGGTTTCGCGGGCGACGCCACATCAATCAAATGTTTTTCCCGGACTGAGTGCGAGGCAGATTGACCGACTTGC
>JAGRPB010000433.1 GCA_020439945.1 Verrucomicrobiia bacterium | reverse complement strand
TCAAAGATCAGCAGCGGTTCCAGCATCATGTGCATGCTGAGCCGATACTTCGAAAAGTAGAAATCCGGAAAGCGGTTTCGATCGGGCACCGACGACACCAAACGATCGAGCTGCAGCCACTGCGACGGAAACGAATCGCAGAACCGCTTCATCCGTTTGTCTGACAGCATGCGGTCGATCTGGGCCGCCAAGGTATCCTGTTCGCTCAGCCGCTCGGAAGCTGCAATCTCAAGCAGCGCTTTGTCGGGAATGCTTCCCCAGAGAAAGAACGAAAGCCGCGACGCCAGTTCGAAGTCATCGACCTCGACAGGAGACTCACTTTGCGCCGGATCGCTGGTGTCGTACAGATACAGAAACCGCGGTGAAGCCAGCGTGGCCGCAGCCGCGGCTTTCATGGCATCCGGAAACTCAACGCCCGCATCAATCTGTGCGGCAGCAAACTGAGTGTACCGATTCAGTTGATCCGCACTGACCGGGCGCCGGAATGCTTTGGCCAGAAAAGGGCTGAGCCGACTTCGGATTTCTTCAACCCGTTCGTCGGCGGTCAATTGTGCCGA
>JAGRPB010000432.1 GCA_020439945.1 Verrucomicrobiia bacterium | reverse complement strand
AGGTTCTCGACGAGCAGCTCGCCACCTTCAACGTCACGCGTGAGCAGGTGGACGCCTTTATCAACAACCCGGATAACGCCTCCACCGCTTTCCGAGAGATTCAAGAAGACCTGGCTGCACGTGGTCTCGGTCAGTTCCTGGAGCTCGACCTCACCATCGTACGTGGCCTGGCCTATTATACGGGGGCTGTTTTCGAAATCTTCGACATGAAGAAGTCCATGCGCGCCGTCGCCGGCGGTGGCCGTTATGACGGTTTGCTGTCGACGCTGTCGGATGGAGCCGCGGACCTGCCTGCCACCGGTTTTGCCATGGGCGACATGGTCATTCGCAATTTCATCGAGGAAACACCGAATGCCAAAATGGAAATGGAGGCATGGATGGCGCGCAATCCGGCCTGTGACGTCTATCTTGTTGTCGCCGATGAAACAAAACGCACCAGCGCCCTAGGCGTTCTCTCTCAACTTCGCACGGCGGGTATCTCGACCGATTTTGCAATGACACAACTCAACGTTGGCAAGCAGTTCAAAAAAGCGGAACAATCCGGAGCTCGCTTTGCCCTC
>JAGRPB010000431.1 GCA_020439945.1 Verrucomicrobiia bacterium | reverse complement strand
GGTTGGTGCCGACCGTGTAGAGAACGGTTGCAATGAAGAGCCAGAGCAGGAAAACGCCCAGGCATTTGGCGAGGAAACGGAGTGCGGCAAACATCGGGAAACGGGATTGAAGTGCGAAAACGAGCAGTAATTTTGGAAATTATATTCATCTTTGCGATAAATTGCAATCTTGATTTTCTTTTTCGCGATTTTTTTCGGGCAAATAATTTCCCCGTTTTCCGACGTCGTAGCCGCCTTCGCCAGAAGGTGGCCGCCCACCCCGATCCACGCTCTGGCGAGCGCGGCTACACCTCCGTGCCCACCCCAATCCACGCTCTGGCGAGCGCGGCTGCGCCTCCTGAAAACAAAAAGCCGCCCGGCGCGAGGCACCGGACGGCTCTTGGTTTGAGTATCAGTGGGGAACTGAAATGCTCTCGAACTCTCGAATGGCTCAGGTCTTGTTCGGCTTCTTCTCGCCTTCCGGCCGCGGACGATCGGTTCCCGGCTTGCCTTCGCCTCCGGGACCGCCGCGGCGGCCTTCGGAATAAACCGCAGTCAACTCATCCTGGCTCACCAGGCCGTCC
>JAGRPB010000430.1 GCA_020439945.1 Verrucomicrobiia bacterium | reverse complement strand
TGGTGCCTGCCACCATACCCGCGAGCAGCGGATCCGCCATGTCCTGCGCCGCGGCCGGAGCGGCCAGGGGCAGTACCTCCGGATACGTGCCGTCCCAACCCGGGTCGATAGCCCGGATGCGCTCCGGCAACGGTGGATGGGTGGCGAACAGGAAGCGTGCGAAGCGCGCTGCCACCGGCGCGAAGAAAAAGTGACTCGCTTCCTGTGCATTGTCATTGCTGGTGTCAGATCCGGAGAGGTAGCCGCCGATCTTTTTCAGCGCGCCGGCAATACCCTGGGGATTGCGGGTGAACTGAACGGCGGAGGCATCCGCCAGGTATTCGCGCTGACGGCCGACAGCCGCTTTGACGAGGTTGCCGAAGAACGTTCCGCCATAACCGATTGCCAGCAGGCCGATACCCATCACCAATACTGGCAGCCCTGCGTTGCGACTGTTGGTGCCACTGCTGCGTCCCCCATGGCGCAGCAGCACACGGCCGACCAGCCCCAGAAACAGAATACCGTGCAGGATGGCCAGGATGCGCACGTTCAGCCGCATGTCGCCATTGAGGATGTGGCTGAAT
>JAGRPB010000429.1 GCA_020439945.1 Verrucomicrobiia bacterium | reverse complement strand
CTGGACGCCGACGGTGCGCTTCTTCCCTTTGCGGGTGCGGGCGTTGGTGCTGGTGCGTTGACCACGGACGGGAAGACCGGCCTTGTGACGAATGCCGCGGTAGCAGTTGATCGCCTGGAGGCGTTTCATGGCGGCTTGTTTTTCACGGCGGAGGTCGCCTTCGATGATGATACCTTCCGATGTGATGACTTGGGCAATCTTGACGAGTTGCTCTTCAGTGAGTTGACCGGTGCGGATGTCTGGATCCACTCCTGCCTGCTCGAGGATGCGTTTAGCCGTTTGACGACCAACGCCATAGATGTAGGGAAGAGAAGCTTCGATGCGCTTCTCATTCGGGATTTCGATTCCGAAAATACGTGCCATATCCTTAGTTAGGTGGTGTTATTTTGTAGTTGGTAGGCGTGCTCATACCGTTGCTTTTTCCCTTTTGAGGAAATGGGTATGACAGTCCGTCTGGACATCCTGCACGCCGCGCGGGACGGGGTAGATAGCAGAGATCAACCGTCTGGCAAGTGAGAACTTAGGATTTATTCGCATAAACCCCTGATTTTACACGTTTTACCCATG
>JAGRPB010000428.1 GCA_020439945.1 Verrucomicrobiia bacterium | reverse complement strand
AGAATTTTGAAAATGTGCTCCGTGTTATCGTGCTCACCGCCGCGACCGATGGAGCAGGCGCCCTCCCAGACCTGACGGCGGATGTCTCCGTCCTCGAGGTGCTCCATGACCGGAATCATCGACGGAGCCTTCAGGGTGAAGCGGTAAACGGGCTTCTCCTGCGTGCCGAGGCCCTTTGCTGCGGCGTCTGCGCGCGCGGCATCGACGGCGGAAGACGGCAGCCCCTTGAGACGGCTCGCATCATCAATGAGCAACTCCCACTTGTTGGTCGAGTCGAGAACGTTCTCGGAATATTTCTGCGTGAGTTGGGACAGCTCGGATTCGATTTCCTCGACGCGCTTTTTCTTGTCGGTTGGAAGATCCGCACCGGCCTGAATGAAGCCCTCCATCGCCTCGTCAAGCGCCCGCCTGCGCACCGGAGACAGCTTTTTCGCCTCCTCGGTCTTGCTGTAGGTTTCCAGCAGATCCCACAGATGCTCGTTCAGGGGGATTTTGGCAAAGAAGGCGCTCACCTCCGCCAGCATCTTGTTGTGCGCTTCGCGCAGCGCCGGTGAATTGCACAGCGAATCG
>JAGRPB010000427.1 GCA_020439945.1 Verrucomicrobiia bacterium | reverse complement strand
CCGACGATCACGGTCTACCGCGCACCGGCGGAGACCTCGCTCGGCGCGGCGGTCATCATTGCGCCGGGCGGCGGCTACCACCACCTGGCCATCGACAAAGAGGGCCACGACATCGCCAAGTGGCTCAGCTCCATCGGCGTCACCGGCATCGTGCTCAAATACCGCCTGCCGCGCACCGAGGGCGACGTCTACACCATGCAGACGCCGCTCGACGACATGCGCCAAGCCCTCCGCATGGTGCGCGGCCATGCCAAGGAGTGGGCGCTCGACCGCGACAAGATCGGCGTGATGGGCTTCTCCGCCGGCGGCGATCTCGCCGCGCGCGCCTCCACGCTCATCCCCGATGACGAGGCGGACCTGCTCGCACCCAACTTCACCATCCTGGGCTACCTCGGCGGAGGCGGCAAGGACGTGCGCGTACACGCAAAGACGCCGCCCGCGTTTCTGGTCCACGCCGCGGACGATCGCGTCGACCCGCTTGGCAGCGTGCGCTACTTCACTGCGCTCGAGCAGGCCGGCATTCCAGCCGAGCTGCACATTTACTCCGAAGGCGGCCACGGCTTCGGCATCCTC
>JAGRPB010000426.1 GCA_020439945.1 Verrucomicrobiia bacterium | reverse complement strand
CACATCGAGGAACTCAATCGCCTTCTTCAGCCACTCGGCCTTGGGCGGGGCGTGGCCTTGAGCGGGGATATTGAGCATCTCGACGGCTTTGAAGCCTTCCTTTTGAAAGCCGTTTCGAAACACGGCCTGGGTGTTGGGGAGGTTGAAGTCTTTCTCGCCGGTGATGAGAACGTAGCGGCATTCGGTTTTCGCGATCTTCACGAAGTCGTCGTGCGGAAGATAGCCAATGCGGAAGTTCTGCTTGCCGTCGGGCGTGGCGCAGTCGGTGTAGAAGTTCACGCCCATGCAGCAGATGGTGCCGGGGAAGAGATCGGCGTAGCAGACACCAAGCATGCTGGCGACACGGGCGCCGCCGGAGAAGCCGGAGAGATAGACGCGGTCAGAGTCGATCTTCGCCAGCTTGCGCACGTTGTAGTTGGCGTCGATGGCGAGGCGCATGCGGTCGAAGACGCTGCGCGGGTTGCCGGATTTGTGCGCGCCGATGAAGATGAGCTTCTTTTCGGCGAGCACGGGTTCCCATTCCGCCGGGATGGACGGCTTGTCGCTGGCGCTGATCCAGATGAACATGCCGTG
>JAGRPB010000040.1 GCA_020439945.1 Verrucomicrobiia bacterium | reverse complement strand
CTCCGATTCGCTCACGATCAAGTACGCGACGACCGACAAGCCCCACGTGCGCATGACGGAGCGGGTCATCGATCCCGGCCGGCTGGACATGGTCGATGTCACCACCTCGAGCCACAACCACACCGACCACCTCGACGCCGAGACGCTCCTGGCCCTGAAGGTGGCCAACCCGAATCTGAAACTCGTCCTGCCCGAGGCCAACGTGGATTTCGCCCGCAAGCGCCTCGGTCCCATGGGCCCCGAGATGCTACCCGTTGACGCCGGCACCTTCGTCCAGGCCGGTCCATTCGAGATTCATGGCATCACCGCGGCACATAACGACATCGAATACGACGAAAACGGACACAGCCGCTTTCTCGGTTTCGTGGCGCGTTTCGGTGATTTCGCCATCTTTCACGCCGGCGACACGCTGTGGCACGATTCTCTGGTTCGCGAGATTCGTCGCTGGCCGATCAATGTCGCCTTTCTCCCCATCAACGGAAACAGGCCCGAACGGGGTGTCGCTGGAAACTTGAACGGACTCCAGGCCGCCGCTCTCGCCAAGGCCATCGGCGCCGCTGTTGCGATCCCTTGCCACTATCACCAGTTCGAGTTCAATACGGAGGAGCCTGACGAGTTCGTCTCCGCCTGTGAACGCCTCGACCAGCGCTACAAGGTCATGCAATGCGGCGAACACTATGTCACAGGCCCGATGGTCGATCCCAGCACCGGCGAAGCGGCTCCTACCGAACCGAACCGGGAAAAGAGCTGGTGGTCTTAGTGAAAAACCAACTAAGAGAAAAATCCCATCAATCCTGTTAATCCTGTCTCCATTTCCCAGAATCATTCGACGCGCCCACCATGTGGGTCCACGTTGAAACCATGGCAGTTTCTCTCTCCGAAGACACTTCCACCGGGCAGACGATCGATAACGACCGTCTCAAGCGTGACATTCTTGAGTTAGCTGAGATCGGTCGGAACGAAGAAGATCGCGGTCTCTATCGAATGGCGTTCACCGAGGCCGACATGGAGGCCAAGCAGTGGCTCCTCGACCGGATGAAACTCTCCGGAATCAAGGGGCGACTCGATGGTGCCGCCAACGTTATCGGTCGCATCGGCCCCTCCGATCCGAACCTCCCCTCCATCCTCATCGGTTCCCACACCGATACCGTGCCGCGTGCGGGGATGCTCGACGGCGCCCTCGGCGTTCTCTGCGGGCTCGAGGTGCTGCGCATTTTGAAAACCCGCGAAGAAGAACTCACGGTGCCGGTCGAGCTGATTTCGTTTACCGATGAAGAGGGCCGCTTCGGCGGCATGCTGGGATCGGAAGCTTTCTGCGGACTCATCAGTCCCGAGACCCTTTACCAGAAAGATCTCGATGGCATTGAACTGCGCTCCGAGATGGAGGCACGGGGACTCAATGCTTTCGACGCGCTCAATGCCCGGCGCACGCCCGGGTCCGTGCGTGCCTATTACGAACTCCACATCGAACAGGGGCCGGTGCTGGACGAAGCCGGGGAATCCGTCGGCATCGTCGAAGCCATTACCGGCCTTTTCAAGTGGTTGGTCCGCTTTCGCGGCGAAGCCAATCACGCCGGAACCACGCCGATGCACATGCGGCACGATGCCTTCATGGGGCTCGCCGACTTTGCCCACGAGATTCCCCGCATTCTCGAGGAAAACGGCAGCGAACGCAGCCGTGCCACCATCGGGAAAGCCCAGATCCTGCCCGGTGCGCCGAACACCGTGCCCGGCGAAGTCGAGTTCAGTCTCGACGTGCGCGATACCGATCCCGCCATTCTGGATGAACTCGCCGACGCATTCCGAAAAGCCCTCTCCGCCATCGCCCGGCGGCGCGATCTCATGCTCGAACTCGAAATGCAGAGCAAGATCGAGCCCGTCGCCTGCGATCCCGATCTCGTGGCGAATCTGGAGAAAAAAGCCGGCGAACTCGATTTGCTCTGGCGGCGCATGCCCAGCGGGGCGGCGCACGATGCCCAGATCGTCTCCCACCTCGCCCCCGTAGCCATGCTTTTCGTCCCGAGCCGTGACGGCCAGAGTCATTCCCCCAGCGAATGGACCGATTGGGAGGACATCTTCGCCGGTGCCCGACTCCTGCTTGAGTCCGTCAGGTCAATCGCTTGCGAGAAATCAACGCCCTGAGAAGGCATGGTGTTTGCTAAGGAAGAGGGCCATGTTTAAGATGGTACCAATGGACCCCACTCTCGGCCCCATCTCCGACCCTCTGCGACAGGCCTATCTCGAGCACATGGTGGACAAATCCCAGCAACTCCGCCTGCTGGCCACCCGCGATACCGCCCTGCTCTGCATCGACATGCAATATCTCGATGCCGCCGACGGCTACGGCGTCTTTGCCGAGCCCGATCGCTCCGGAGTTTCACAGGCTGGGAAACGCTACTATTTCAGCAGTCTCAAGGAATGGGTCCTGCCCAACGTCCGCGACCTGCAAGACGCCTTTCGCGCCGCCGATCTGGAAGTCATTCACGTCCGCATCCAGGCGCTCACCCAGGATGGTCGAGACCGTGGGTCTGGACACAAACGGCTCGATTTGCTCGCCGCACCCGGTTCCAAGGAAGCCGAATTCTTGCCCGAAATCGCGCCCGTCGGCGACGAGATCGTGATCAACAAGACGGCCAGCGGCGTTTTTTCCAGCACCAACCTCAACTACGTGCTCCGCAATCTCGGCACCAAGTCCCTCGTGGTCTGCGGTGTCTACACCAACGAGTGTGTCGATACCACCGTCCGCGACGCCTGCGATCTCGGCTACTTCGTGACCGTCGTGGAAGACGCCTGCACCACAGTTACCCCGGAACTGCACGAAGCGTCTCTGAAAACGCTGCGCGATCGCTACGCTCGCATCGTCACGACTGAGGAAGCCATCAACGCCGTCCGCACCGAAGTCGAGCGGCAGGAACAATCGGTTGCCTGAGTCTGCTCGCTTCAGTGGAAACGCTTCGCTGCGAATCGGGACACTCGGCTGGTTTTTGCGTCCAAATCTCTTGTCATCCCGAGAAATAGAATCCGCTGCGCGGATCGAAGAACACCTTGGAAATCTCAAGACAGACCATTTTTCAGAAGCGACTCATGTAGCGGTATTCGTGAGAATTCCGAAATCGGAGGTAACCGCCGGAATTCTCACGAATTCCGCTACACCTTGACTCGTTCGCGTTAATTTCTTTAGGAGCGAGCTTGCGAGCCGAGGGATTTTCCCAAGCTACCTCAGGCGCTCGCCCTCCCAAAAGAGGTGACTGAAGTCACCTCTACTTTTACCTAACAGGGTTAGGTCGCAGACTCAACAGGGTTGGGTCGTTCTCATTGAGTGACCTGATCCACGCATCAAAATCACCCTACAAAGTGCCCGTGCAAGATCTGCACGCAGAGCAGGTGATTGAGCAGGGTGTCCTTTCGGGTCAGTGACACGGCGTCGGTGTCGTTGCGCCAGCCGTCGAGGAACTCGGTAACTCGGGTTGGGTCAAGCAGACCAGCATCAACGACTGTCTTGGCGTTGAGATACTGGTCAATGAGAGCTTCCACCTTGGCCTTCTTCTTTTCGTCGGTGTGGGCGGGCGGCGCCATGAAGGCGAACTTCTCGCGCTTGTAGAGAACTTCGGGGAGAACGCCGCGAACGGCTTCGCGGAGCACCCATTTCTCGATGTTGCCCTTGATGCGCAGGCTGGGCGGAACTTCGATGGCGGCAGCCGCAACGTGATGATCGAGGAAAGCGGGACGCGATTCCATGGAGTTGGCCATGTCGACGCGGTCGCCGCCCCAGTTGAGAATCTGCCCTTCAAGCTGGCACTTGCTCCAGGTGTACTGCGCGCGGTCGAGCGGGTGGCGACCTTCGAGCATGTCGCCATCAACACCTTCGGCAATGGCGGCGATGGGATCGTAGTCGCTCAATTCTTCGCGCAGGTTTTCGGAAAGAAGAGGTCGCGCGATGTCGAGTGTTTCCATCCATGGCTGAATCCATGAGGGAGTGAAACCGCAGATGGCATCCCATGCCGGATGATGGCGCTGATCGTCGGCGAGGATGGCGCCTTTGAAGAGTTGGTTCGATTTGTCGAGCGCGGCCTGAAACTCGGCACGGACCTCGTCGGTCTCGTGCGACATGCCGTGGAGGAACATGTCGCGCTTGAAGGCAGGATAGCCACCGAAGAGTTCGTCGGAACCTTCGCCGGTGATGACGGTCTTGTAGCCACACTCGTTGACGCGCTTCGACATCAGGTATTTGGCGACGCCCAGGGTGTTGTAAAAACTGCGTTCGGCAAACCAGACCGTTTTGATGAAATTCTCCCCATAAAGATCTTCGGCAGCGAGATGGATCATCTCCTGGTCGGCCTCCATGCTCTCGGCCATCTGGCGAGCGATGGAGGCTTCGTCGTAGTCGTCATTGTCGAAGCTGATGGTGAACGCCTTCACCGCGCTCTGCATGGCGCCGGTGGCAAGCCCGAGAATGCAACAGCTGTCGATGCCACCGGACAAGTAACAGCCCACGGGCACGTCGGCTTCCAACCGGAAAACAATGGCACGGATCAGCTCGTCGCGAACGCGATCGATGTGTTCCTGAGCATCAACTTTCTCGGGCCGATCCTCTTCATAGGGAAAGTCGAGATCCCAGTAGCGATGCGTCTCGATTTGGAGCGAGCCGTTGTTTCGACGAATCCGCATGAGGTGCCCGGGCTCGAGCGCCTGCACGTCTTTGAAGGCGGATGAACCGGGCACGATGGTCTGCATCAACTGGTGCAGCACGGCCTGCGAATCGAGCCGCGGCTCGACGGCGGGATGCGCGAGGATCGCCTTAACCTCGGAGCCGTAGATCAGGGTATCTCCCTGAACTGAGAAAAAGAGCGGACGAATACCAAAACGATCGCGAACCAGGATGAGTTCGTCCTTTTCCGAATCGTAGAGAGCAACGGCGAACTCGCCGCGGAGATGCTCGGTAAACTCGAGCCCGAGCTGTCGATAAAGTCCGATCGCGATTTCGCTGTCGGACTTGGTCGAAAAACGATCGCCCTCAGCCATGAGAGTGGAGCGATAGCGCTTGAAATCGTAGAACTCACCATTGTTGGTCAGGACGATCTTCTTGTCGGGCGAAAGGATGGGCTGACATCCTCCGGCGAGATCGTTGATGGAGAGACGAGTGTGGCCCATGACGACGCCACGCTCGGCATCGATGTGTTCACCGCGACCGTCAGGTCCGCGATGATGAATGGTTTCGAGCATGTCGCCGAGAATCTCGTGACTGCGGTCACGATCGACGGAGGAGGCTGAGAAAAATCCGGCAATGCCGCACATGGTAGAATTTTTCTAAGGGGAAGGGTTGGTAGTTTCAGGGAGGTCGGTCGATGGCAGAATCTCAGGAGGAAGTCATGTGACCGAGATCAATCAGATTGGGCAGGGCCTTTAGTCGTCCCAACACCGCCATAAGTAGGGCCTGACGAATGAAAACGGCTCCGTGAGCCTGGGAGAAATAGAGATTGTGGGGCGTCTTGTCCAAAGAGGTGTCCAACTCGTCCAGACGCGCGAGCGGATGGAGGATCACCGCGCTGTCCTTGATCGGACTCTTCGACGTCAGCTTGAAACGGCTGTCCATCTTCTTGTAGGAATCACCGAGGAAGGCGATGGAATTCATGTAGATGACATCGAGTTCTGGGAGGTGTTCCCGAACGTCGTTCGAGACTTCGTAGTCGATGTCTGCCTCGGTGAGTTGCTGAGTGACTTCTTCACCGAACGGATCCGCCATTTCCGAAATCACCGTGACCTTGCCAATGTGGTCTTTGAACAGAAGCGCCATCAGGAGAAAGGACTTCACCGCCCGCATCGATCCCGGTGTTCCGAGAATTCCGAGGTTCATGCGGGGATCGCCCTCCACTCGTGGGCTGGCGAGTTCGGGGCGCCACTTCAGGAGCGCATACCAGTCTGCCAGTGCCTGGGTAGGGTGCTCGCCCGAACCATTGCCAGCGTTGATCAACGGGATGCGCAGATTCTCGAGAATCTGATCAGGAGCGTCTGTCTCAGTGTGACGCATCACAACGAGGTCAGCGTAGGCGTTAAACATCTCACCAATGTCAGCGAGTGACTCGCCCTTGGCTTGCCCTGTGGATTTGCCGTCCGTGATCGAGATTACTTTGCCATCCAATCGGAGGATCGAACTCTCGAAGCTGGTCCTCGTCCGCGTCGACGCTTCGAAAAAAGCGGTCACCACGATCTTTCCATCGAGGGGATGAAAGGGCCAGATCTCGATTTTTTCGAGCACGGCGGCGAGCTTGCAAAGTTCCGTCACCTGTTCGAAAGAGAACTGGCCTGCCTTGAGGATGTTCTGTCCTTCGAGAGTTCGGAGCGCGTCCAGGTCGATGGGATTCTTCTCGAAGAGATTCGACGGTTCGGGCCGAATCGCCTTGGAATCCTTCGGTGGATCGATGTTGGGAGAAATCGCGTTTTCGGCGATCTCTTCCGGGACATTGGATTCGTTCATGGCGAAGTCAGATGCAAAAATGCGGACGATTCCGCGGCAAGAAAAGGGGGTGGAAGGGAAACCGGCAGCTTTGTGGATCACCAAAGCGCCCCTTTGATCCAGTCGACCACTAGGAGCACGATCAGTGCCAGCGCTCCCAAGCCGGTCCAGACCAGCCCGAGAATAGTCAGTCCATAAAAAAAGGTTTCGCTGAACATGGCAGGGCAGAATCGGTTAGGAATGAGTGGGGATCAGGACACATTTGGCGAGACCGAGTCCGGCTCGGGAAACGGCTTCGGATGAATGAAGTAGGAGAGGATCGTAAAGACCATCGAGACGGCTCCACCGGCGAGCGCCCCGGTATAGGTTTCGATCTCGAAGTAGAAGTAGTAACCAGTGGCGACCCCAAGCACGATACCCGCCAGGACGAGCGCGCGGTTGCAGCCTTTCCAGAAAAGCCCGGCGATGATGGGCCAGATGAGACTGGCGACGAGCCCGCCGGCGCTGAAGAGGACGACATCGAGATCGAGTCCGGAAATCGCCAGCGCCCAGGAAATCAACGCCACGATCAGGATCGCCGTGGTGGCGATGCGTCGAAAACTCTTGTCGGTCACCTTCTTCTGGAAAAGGCCACAGTAGACGTCCTTCACCAGCAGATCCGAGGTCGCGGCGAGCAGGGAATCAATCGACGAAGCGATCGAACAGAACAGCACCACCAGGATCAACGCCCCGCCAGCCGCGCCCATGCCGGCTTCGCTGAGCACATGCTCGGCAACGTCGGGACCCACCTTGCTGGGATCGGTGACATTCACCCCGAGAGGACCCGCTGCGATGGCGATGAATCCGGCCGCGATGGGAATGGGGAACCACAGCAAGCCGGAGATGAAGAAGGCCTTGGGGGCGATCTCTTTTCGCATGGCGAAGGCCCGCGACCACCACACGTTGTTGTGAAAGACCTCGCCGAACCCGAAGAGCATGTTGTTGAAAAAGGCGAGCAACGCCACCGGCATCACCACCTTGAGCAACGAGGGCTGATACTCCGACACGTAGGCGTAGATCTCGCCGAAATCGAGATGGACGAACACCATCAGGCCGATGGCCACCACGCCGATCAGGATGATGAGGCTCTGAATGAAGTCCGTCCCGATGACCGCGTAGAGCCCGCCGAAAATCGTGTAGAGCACGCAGACCGCCATGATCGCCGTCATTCCGTGCAGATAGGGAATCGCACCCAGCGTTTCCAGCAGTTTTCCGCCGGCGATGGCCATGGTAACCAGCCAGGTAACCGAGTAGACCAGTGTGATGACGAGAAAAAGGCTCCAGCCGACGCGACCGTATCGTTGGCGAAAGAAGTCGCCGCTCGTATAACCGTTGGGCAGCAGTTTCTTGATTCGTATCGACAGCGGAGCGAACAGCATCAGGCCGAAGCTCGCACACGCGTAGGCGAGCATTCCCCAGATTCCAAGATTCAGCGCCAGCAGCGGCGCGACCATCATGGTATTCGACGTCACCCAGGTGGCCATCGCCGTCGCTGCCCCAAGCGAGAGGCCGACATTGCGTCCCGCCAACATGAAGCTCTCGCTATCCTTCGCCTTGCGTCCCCAGTAGAGGCCGAGCGCCACCCAGATCAGTCCCAGCACGATGATGATCGTGTAACCGATTTGCTGGTTGATGGAGGTCGCCAGGGTCGACATCAGGAATCGTGACGATGTTTGAAATGGCCAAGAATGATCGCGCCGGCCGTCAGCGCGGCGACCGTGAAACCGACTGCCAACAGGAAGAACAGGTGCCGTCGATCGATAAAGGTCACCTTCACCTCGATCGGCACCGACCACTCTCCGTCCGCTTCCCTGACTCGGAAAAAGTGTGCGCCCTCCGACAAACCCGAGAGGTAGGAGACCACGTCGGTGCCTTCGTAACGCGTCACCGCATTGGCGAAGCTTTCGTCCCCGCCCTGTTGCAACTGGTAGACCGCCAGATCCGATTCCGAGTCGGCCGCCAACACCTCGGCATGATCTCCCCAAGTCAGTCTGACCGTGCCGTCCGACGAATCGACAAATGGCTTCCCATCATGCTCGGCCTTGCGAGATTCAAACGCCTTGTCGCCCGTGAATTGCGGAATGTCGGCACACACCGGTTGCGTTGACAGCGCAACGAAAAGGAAAAGGATCGAGGCTGAGAAAACCGAAAAACGACTCTGCCGAAAACGTTCGGGCATTGAACCCTTCTTAGGCCACCCCTCCTTCCATCGCAACTGTTTCTTCCAATTTCCAGGCTCGGCGACAACGATAACTGAAATTCTAAGCCAATTCTCCCGTAAGTCACTGTCAGCGAGAAGGCGATCGCAAATTCAAATCACCCGGGCAGAGACTGCAGTTTCGTTCTGGTTCCCGCTACGCAAGAACGGCACAATCCGTGGTTGCCCGATGACGGGAATCTGTTCACCATCTTGGTCCTTCAAATTTCTCAATCTCACTCCCCACCATGAGCGATCCCAAACCCGCGAACGCCGCTTTCCGACTCTCCATCATGATGTTCCTCCAGTTCTTCGTCTGGGGAGCCTGGTTCGCCACCGTGGGGCAAGCCCTCGGATCGAATGGTCTCACCGATTTCATCGGCGGCGTCTACGGTACCGCACCTCTCGGGGCCATCTTCGCCCCGCTTTTCCTCGGACTCATCGCCGACCGGTTCTTCCCCTCGCAGATCGTGATGGGCGTTCTGTTCCTCATCGGTGGCGTCCTGCTTTTCCTCGCCACCGGTGCTGCGGAAGCCGCCAATGGTCCCCTGATGGTAAAATACTGCCTCGGCCACATGCTCTGCTACATGCCGACTCTCGGACTGGGAAACACCATCGTCTTTTCGAATCTCAACCGGATTCAGTTTCCCCGAGTTCGCGTCTGGGGAACCATTGGCTGGATCGTGGCCGGACTCCTCATCGGATTCATCGGCTGGAGTTCCAGTCTGAACATCTTCAAGGTCGGTGCCATCAGCTCGATCTTTCTTGGCCTATACTCGTTCACGCTTCCCCACACCCCCGCGCCCGCCAAGGGACAACCGATCAATCTCAGGGCACTGCTGATGGTCGATGCCTGGAAACTACTCGGGAAGCCCGGTTTCCTCGTTTTCATTCTCTGCTCCGGACTCATCTGCATTCCGCTGGCCTACTACTACGGTACTACCGGGAATTTTCTCACCAACGCCGGTTTTGAACAGGCGGCCTCGTCGATGACGATCGGGCAGATGTCGGAAATCTTTTTCATGCTGCTCATCCCCTTCTTCTTCCGCCGCCTCGGGGTGAAGTGGATGATTCTCGTCGGCATGCTGGCCTGGGTGACACGCTACCTGCTCTTCGCCTTCGGCGCGCCGGACATGGTGGCCTGGATGCTTTTCGTCGGCATCGCTCTCCACGGTATCTGCTACGATTTCTTCTTCGTCACCGGCTTCATGTATGCGGACCGGGTCGCATCGAAGGACGTCCGCAGCCAGGTCCAGAGCCTGCTCGTTTTCGTCACCCAGGGATTGGGAATGTATGTCGGCTACGGCGTGGCCTTCGGGCTGACCCTGTTTGGGGTGCAAATCTTTCCCGGCAAGTTTGGAGCGGTCACCAAATACGGCGAACTCGATGCCGCCATCCAGGCAGCCCGTCCCGAGGAAACGCTCAGCTTCGGACAATCGCTGGCCAAAATGTTTTCCGTCAACATGCCCGACAGCGTCGATCCCGCACTGGTTTCCGAGGCCATGAGTCAATGGAAAGCCTACTGGATGTTCCCCGCGTTCATGGCCGCTGTAATCGCCGTGATCTTTTTTGTCTCGTTCTGGGACAAGACCCGGGTTGGTGACGAAGAATCAGGCAGTTAGGCCCACTTGGTTAGATTCAAATTCTCACCGCGAATTCACGCAAATCTTGTTCGATTTCAATGACTGAATTGGTGTTCATTTGCGTTCATTCGCGGTTATCAATTTAGGCAGAACCCTAAACGTTTTCCCATGCCCCGCTGGAAAGTCGCCGGGATCAACTTCGATCACTTCCACATGGGTGATCTGCTCAGGATGGTTCACGATCATCCCGACGCGGAAATCGTCGCCATCGCCGATGAGCAACCGGAACGGATGGCCGAAGCCGCCAGTAATTTCGGCATTCCATCCAACAGGGTTTACTCCGATATCGAACCCTGTTTGATCGAAACCGAGCCGGACCTGGTGATCCTCTGCCCCGCCGCTGCACGTCACGCCGAGTGGACGGAGCGTGTCGCGCCATTCGGCGTTCACATCCTAATGGAAAAACCCTTCGCCGCCTCCCTGGCGGAAGCCGACCGCATGATCGCGGCGATGGAGAAAACCGGGAAGCAACTCGCCATCAATTGGCCGCTTCGCTGGCAACCCGTTCACGTCATGGCGCACGAACTGATCCAGGCAGGTACCATTGGCGAGGTCCGCGAGGTTCACTTCTATGACGGCAATCGTGGTCCGCTCTGGCACGGCGCCGACAAGATCGAAAAGGAACCGACCGCGGCGGCGAAGGACGCCAGTTGGTTCTACAAAAAGGCGGAAGGCGGAGGCAGCCTGCTCGACTATCTCGGTTATGGCACCACGCTGGGAACCTGGTACCACGGAGGCCGAAAACCGATCGAGGTGATGGCGATGTGGGACGAACCCGAGGGCCTGGAAGTCGACGAACACAGTGTCACCGTTGCGCGATACGAAACCGGTCTGTCAAAGTTCGAGACACGCTGGGGCACCTTCAGCGATCCGTGGACGCATCAGCCGCAACCGAAGTGCGGGTTCAACATCGTCGGTAGTGAAGGCACTCTCGCCAATCACGACTACGCCCCCGTCGTAAGCGTCCAGACCCGCGATTGCCCGGAGGGATATGACGTCGATGTGCCCCCTTTGAAAGCGCCATTCGCCAATCCGATCCAGTATTTCCTGCACTGTCTTGATACGGGAAGTCCCGTCGAAGGCCCCCTCGATCCCCGCATCGCTCGCATCGGCCAACAGATCGTCGACACTGCCTACCAAAGCGCCACCGAGAAGCGGGCGCTGCCCTTGGTGGGGGAATAAGCTCGCTGAGCCCGCGACTGATGGTGAAGGACCCTTGTCAAACCATAAAACTTCGCATTTCTTGAAAAATTCACTCGCCAAATAATCAGACCTGATAAAATACGGGATACCCCAACCGACCTTCGCCCGACCGCCTGCGGCCGGGCGGCTTCATTTCCAACTCTCAACCCATCAAGCCCCGACCAGCGGATACCCCTCCCATGCCCGGCATCCTCGAAGACCTTTCTCTCCAACAAGCTCCGATCTGTGGTCGCGTCTTTTCGCCCGATCAGATCCGCCGTGGCGTGAGGTATTTCCAAGAAGGAAAGGTGCGGGTGGTGACGTCGAACGTGAACGGAAGTTTCGCGGGAATCTTCGGGCAGGTTCAGGATCTCAATGGAGGCCCTACTTCCGAGGTGAGCGTCGTCATTCGTCGCAATCAGAACGACGAGTGGTTTGTCGATGGCAGTTCTTCCACCGAACGCCAGCCCAACTCCGATCGCGTGGTCGCCCTGTTGCTGGCCGCCAAGGCGGAGCACGGCAGTCCGGAAGCGATCGAGAACCTGCGTTTCCCCGCGACGATTCACTGCTTTCGGGCCGACGTTCGCACGGGCATTCTCCACTGGGACGATTTCGATGCCCGCACGTTGCTGGAGAATTTGCCCATGGCGCAGCCTTCGAGCGAGGATTCCGATCTCGAGACCTGGCTACGCAACTGCGGCCTGCGTCGGTTGGTCGAAATGTATCCCTGGGACGAAATCGATCCCGAATGCCGCGAATGCTACGCCTTTCCGGCGAAGACCCTGGCCGAACAGGAGATGCGCTGGGCGGAATTTCTCGCCAACCACCCTCCGCAGGACGACGGAATCAATGCCCGGCTCGAGTTCTCCGACGACTTCGGTCTCCAAGTGGTGGAAAACGTCGACTGGTATGGCGAGATGGCCGGCGGCGAGGACGAGGACGGCATCGACTGGTTCGGATTTGAGTGCGGGATTCGCTTGGGAAAGGATCGGATCAATCTGCTCCCCTGCCTTGTCGAATATCTCCGCAGTCAGCCGAGCAGTTTCCGCCTCTCCGACCTGCGCCAGCTCGATCCGCAGACCCGCATTCCCATCCGCATCGAACAGAGCGGTCGCTACGTGGCGGTGCCGGTCAGTCGATTGCGCGCCGTGTTGGGCATTCTCGCGGAATTGTTCGATGACGAACCACTCGATCCGAATGGACGACTCAAGCTTCACAGTCTCCGCGCCGCCCAAGTCATCTCAGATTCCCGGAAGGACCGATTCGGAAACACGCTGGTCGACCAGGCGCCAGACTACCTGATGCGGTCAGCCCAGGAAATCGAGGCGCTGAAACCCAAGGTCGAAACCAACGTGCCCGAGGGATTCCAGGCGACGCTTCGACCCTACCAGGAAGAAGGCTTTCGCTGGCTCCAGTTCCTCCGGGAACAGGGCTTGGGCGGCATACTCGCCGACGACATGGGACTTGGAAAAACGGTGCAGACGCTTTGCCACCTGTTCCACGAAAAGAAAAGCGGGCGGGCCGATCTGCCGATTCTCATCGTGGCCCCGAAGAGCGTGGTGCCCAACTGGGAGAAGGAGATCAAGAAATTCGCCCCGTCGATGTCCGTTCTCGCGCTCCAGGGAGCAGGGAGAAAACGCTTCTACTCCGTGCTGCGATACTCGGACATCGTGGTCACTTCCTATCCCGTGATGCTCCGCGATGCCGACGAACTCCGGGCTCAGGAGTTTCACTGCATCGTCCTCGACGAGGCTCACACCATCAAGAACGCGACGTCCGGGATCACCCAGGTGGCCTGGCGACTCCGAGCCCGGCACCGACTCTGCCTCAGCGGCACCCCGATCGAAAATCACCTCGGCGAACTGTGGTCGCTGTTCCACTTCCTCATGCCCGGCTTCCTGGGAAGCGAGGAAAGTTTCCGCCGCTGCTATCGCGTGCCGATCGAGAAAAACCGCGACGAGGATCGCCGCGAACGCCTCGCCAAGCGGGTCGGCCCGCTCATGCTGCGTCGGACCAAGGATCTCGTGGCCAAGGATCTGCCACCCAAGACGGAGATCGTCCGCACCATCGAACTGAGCAAGAAACAGATCGAACTCTACGAGGCGGTTCGCGCCAGCCTCAGCCGTGACCTCAAGGAGGAGATCAACCGTCGCGGCCTCGAAGCTTCCAAGATCCTCATCCTCGACGCGCTCTTGAAGCTTCGCCAAGTCTGCTGCCACCCACAGCTGCTAAGCCTGGAGTCAGCAAAAAAGGTGAAGTCGTCCGCGAAACTGGATCTGCTGATGGAACTCCTTCCCGACATGGTGGAGGAGGGCCGACGCGTCCTCATCTTCTCCCAGTTCGCCCAGATGCTGGCCCTGATCGAGAAGGCGCTCGACAAGAAAAAGATCCGCTACCAGACCCTGACCGGCGCGACCAAGGATCGCGGCGAGTTGTGCGACCGATTCCAGGCCGGCAAGGTGCCGGTGTTCCTCATCAGCCTCCGCGCCGGCGGCACCGGGCTCAACCTGACTGCGGCCGACACTGTCATTCACTATGATCCGTGGTGGAATCCCGCGCTCGAAAGCCAGGCCACCGATAGGGCTTACCGAATCGGTCAGCAGAATCCCGTCTTTGTTTACAAGCTAATCAGCCAGGGAACGATCGAGGAAAAGATTCTCCTCCTTCAGCAGAAGAAGCGCGCTCTTTTCCAGGGAATTCTCGAAGGCGCCCCGCAGAAACTCGACTTCGACGAAGCGATGCTCGCCGACTTGCTGGCGCCGATCGATGGTTAGGAGAAAGAATTTGGGAACCGCTGATCTTCGCTGATAGGCGCTGATTCTCTTCACTCCAGTCCGAGCCCGTTCGAATTCAGGCCAAATTCGAAAACCTCGATTCCCAACTTCGGCGTAACGAACACCGATAGCTGCCGCTTCAGATCATTCCCCTAACTCAGCGTTCATCAGCGGCTCCATTCGCAGCCAGGCCATCAGCGGCGCTCGCGTAACATCGCAATTCACCGTTTTCGAGCGTCACAAAAATTCGTCCGTCGGCGTCGATGGCCGCGCCGCCCTTGACCACTTGGGCTGGCAGTTTCTCGAACCAGACATCACGGCCATCCTCGGTGTTCATCAGGGCGAGAAAAGGCTCGCTCTCCTTTTCCTCCGGATGCCCGGCCACGAGGAGCCGGTCGCCCTTCTCACTGACAATGAAGGCGGTGAAACGCCGTTGTTTTTGATCCTCCCAAACGATTTCGGGTTTTGTCGGAACCGTATCCTCACCACGACGCCTTCCTTTCATCCGAATGAACTCACCCGCGGCATCTTTCTGCACCGGAATGGCATCCGCCGAGAGAGGTCTCTGAAGGCTGAGATTGTTGAAGTAGAGTCCTTCGTAGTTGGCGTCATGGTTGAGCACGCAGCCGTTGTCGCAGGTATGGGAAAGGCTCAGGTATTTGCCGTACTCCGGATAGTAGGGATAGAAGGCGGTGCGAAACTCGGCATTCACCTGCACCTTCGGGTCGTTCAGATTCGCGAGAGTCTTCAAATCGTAGCGCGCCCATTCGTAAACGCCGCCGCCCAGGAAACGCAGTTCCCCATCAACGATCCGCAGGTTGCCCTGCATCGAAATCCCGTTGTCCACTTCGCTGGCCACCGTGCCCGACGTCGCGTTGTGAGCCTTCACTTCCCCGGTTTTCGCATCGAGCGCCACCACCCAGGTTCCGTCGTAGTGGGTGATTCCTCCCGCCGCATAAATGGTTCCATCCTTGGCCACCACCCCACCCGATAGCGGCCATGACGAGATCAGTTTTCCAAACACCGGAATCAACTGATCTCGCGGTCCGACCCGGAAGTTCCAGATCTCGTCTCCGCTCATCGGATCGAGCGCATAGACCCGGCCGTCGGCCGAACCGACGAACACCCCCTCTTCTTCAACGACCGGCGGATAGAAAACCGGACCGGTGGTGTAGTTTTTCCAGACCGACTCGCCCGAGTCGGCCGCCAGTCCCTCAACCACTCCCGCGCGGTTGGCCACAAAAACCAATCCGCCCGCCGCCACCGGCGCCGTCGGTAGTTCTTCTCCGAAACTGACCGCCTGCTTCCAGGCGAGCGATACTGCGTCGGGAAAGGGAATTGCCGTTGTGTTTCTCCGCGCGGCATCGCCTCGATACTGCGGCCAATCGTTGGCATGGATGGCGAATTCCGTCTTCCGTTTCGCTTCCGGCTTCTCGAGGGCCGAAGCGAAGACGGACTCAGGATCGGGTATTTCTCCCACGTCGCCCGAAATCGATTGCGGAGCCAGGGCGAGATTGCCATACAACGACAACTGACATCCACACATCCAGGGCCCCCAATAGAGTTGGCCATTGGAAATCAGCACCCCATCCTGGCAGGGCGGACGCATCGGATCGATGTGATTGGCCGTGTTGGTCTCGGTAAAAACGCGCACCGTTCCTCCGCTGGCCCGGTAGAAAATGCTGTCGACGCTTCCCGTAGCCCGGGTGCAGGCGCGACGGGCGGGGAATTCCTCCAGCACGCTCCCGGTATCGTAGGCAAGTTTGCGTCCGAAGGTATTCTGGGGTCCCGCCGCCCAGACCGCATCCTCCCGCAGGACCAGTTGCAGATTCCCCACCTCGTGGGTCCAGAGCAGCCGCCCATCCTCGGCCGAAGCCACCACCATTTGCTCCCGTTGTGGACCCGCGAAAAAAATCCGGTCGCCGCGACACTTCAGGTAGGCCGTCGTTGCGTAGCCGGTCATATAATGCTGGGCTCGCGCATTGGGACCGAGCGCGGCGAGCAGGGGTTCGCTCGAGTTTTTCCAAAGCGAGGCACCGGTCTTCGCATCGAAGGCGGTGAGAAATTTCTCCGGAGCGTAACCAATCAACTGACCTAAATCATTCAGGGCCATGGCCCGGGCGTCGAGGAATTCCCGATCGCGGTGATTCCAGAGCAGGGCACCGCTTTCCAGATCGATCGCCACCAGGGTGCGCCCGAAACCGAACGCGAGGTTGGGATCGATGTAGTCGTGCCCCTTCCACATGTCCCACGGCCAATGACCGAGTCCGCGCCGAACCGACTTCATCGTATCGACCTTGACCTCGGGATTGCCGACCAGCCCATAGAGAATGCCGTCGCGGATCGCCATCCATTTCCAAACCGGCCCGTCGGTCAATTCCGCGGGCACCGTGATTTCGCGCCGCACTTCCCCGGTTGCGCCGTCGATCTCCTTGCAACTCTGGTCGTCGCCGAGATAGAGCGCGTTCTCGGTGGCGATCATCGTGTTGCGATGAATCATGAATCCCTCCGGCAGCGGACGTTTCCAGAGAATAGTTCCATTCCAGGCGTTGATGCAAAGCAGCGTGTTTAGATTCTCATTCTGGTTCGCCTTGTGGGCGATGTGCCCCATCGCCTTGTAGATTCGTCCACCGCCAATCACCGTCTGCTCCGGCATGGGAGAAAACTTGGGTTCGGCGATGAACTGCGTTCGCATCGAACCCACCGCAAACCGGTCCTGGGATTGCGGGTTGTTGTCGGGCCCATGAAACGGATGCGTCCACTCGTCGTAGCCATCAGGCACCGCCTTGGTAAACCAGCGCTCGCCTCCTTTCCATGCCGACGCCCGAGGATGCAGCACCCGCTCGATTTCGGCCTGAGAAACTTCAGCCATCGCGCCCTCCCCCACCAACACCGCATCCGCCACATTCTCGGCCAGGGGAATTCTCCCTTCTCGAACGACACTGACGAACACGCGACTACCGAGAAGCCCCGCCGCTTCCGCGGCTTCCCCGAGGGCTTGGTATTGATCCCTCGACGCCAGCGCCAGGATCTGGAGTTCGCTCGCCCTCGCCATTTCCAGAACCGATGAATCCGTATATCCCGCGACACAGAGAATTCCGCGGGAGACATCGATCTTTTGAAGGAGATTCTGGACGGATTCCTCGGCCTGGACCGGCCACCAGCAAGTGAGCGCGGCAGCCGTCACCACCGCAAAACATGGCGCTTTCATGGGATCGAAATCGGAAACGATTCGATTCCGTTCTATCCCGTTTGCGCCGGGATGTCAGCACCAATATTCGGAACCGGTGTTTGGCCCGAGAGCCCACCCTCAGTAGCTCTTCCGCATGTGACTCGGGAGAATGTTCAGTTCGTCCCGGTATTTGGCCACGGTGCGACGGGCGATGTTGATGCCCTGTTTTTTCAGTTCCGCCACCAGGGCCTGATCGCTGAGCGGTTTCTTGGGATCTTCGTCATCGACCAATTCGCGGAGCGCTTTTTTCACGCTGGTGTTGCTGAGTGATTCGCCCGATTCGGTCTGGTAGCCGGTGGTGAAAAAATACTTCATCTCGAACACCCCGTGCGGCGTGGCGATGTATTTGCCGGAAACGGCGCGGCTCACCGTCGTTTCATGTACGCCCACGACCTCGGCGATCTGGGCCATGGTCATCGGGTGCAGGTGAGCGGGGCCTTTCTCCAGGAAATCCCGCTGCCGCTCGACGATCTGCTTGGCGATGGTCTCGATGGTCTGCTGACGCTGATGGATGCTGCGAATGAGAAACTTCCCGGCCCGGATCTTGTCACGGATGTAGCTGCGCACGTCGCGCCCGCTGGCCGCCTGGCCCATCAGGTCCTTGTAGGAGTTGCTGATGCGCAGGCGGGGAACCGAATCGTTGACCAGGCTGACCGTCCATTCGCCGCCGATCCGCTCGACGATGACGTCCGGCGTGACGTAGGTGTTGTTGCCGCTGCTGAACCGACTGCCCGGCTTGGGATCGAGCGTGGCGATGAACTCGGCGGCCTTGGTGATCTGCTCGGGAGACACGCTCAACTTTTTCGCGATCAGCGGATACCGCTTCTTGGCGAGGTCGTCGAGATGATGGTCGACGATGCGGAATTCGAGGCTGTGCCGCTTGCCCAGCCGGTCGAGCTGGATGAGAAGGCACTCCCGGAGGTCTTCCGCCCCCACGCCGACTGGATCGAAACTCTGAATCAGCGCCTTGGCGACCTCCAGATCGGGCAGCGGAATTCCCATGTCGAAGCACAGGTCCTCGATCGAAACCTGCAGAAATCCGTTCTCGTCCGTGTTGCCGATCAACAGTTCCGTGACCTTGCGAGTGCCCTCGTCCATGTCCGAAAGGTTGAGCTGGTCGGTGAGGTGTTCCTGAAGCGTCTCGGGCGCGACCAGCGAATCGAGCATGAACTGGTGCCGCTCCTCGGCATCATCACGCCGCGGCGCGGCGACCCGCGACTGAGCCAGATACTCGCGCCATTCCTGGTCCAGCGCGGACAATTCGGCGAATTCTTCCTCAAACGCCTCGTCGTCGTTGTCCTTGGCGGTTTCCTCCAGCGAAACGTCGGTGGATTCGTCCTCGAGTACGGGATTCTCCTCCAGTTCCTGCCGCACAAGGTGGCGTAGCTCCATCGTCGCCGCCTGAAGCACCTGCAGACTTTGCTGCATCTGCGGGGCGATCGTCTGATGAAGATGAAGGGCCTGTGATTGCTCGAAACGCTGTTCAGGCATGCGAAGTGGGGGAGGAGTCGTGGAGGGTCGTCACTGAATTTCCGGCACCGTAGCAGAAAATAGACCAAAGCACGTGAAAAATTTTCGTCCAATCATTCGATCACCGCCAACCCGGGTTTGTCGCCGGCGGCGAAAAAGGCGACCGGGTGGCCCTCGGCGTCCGTCGCCAGCCAGAGATGACCCGGAAAGGTCGACTGTTCCCAACGCCGGCCCGGATCGACCTGACCGTAGTTCTTCCGCCGACCATCGAAGTCCAGCCAGAAGAAACGGATGGTGTCCGTGGTCCGGTTATCGACACGCAGGTAGACCTCGGAACTGTTCTCGCCGTGGGGCGAGCGGGTTTCGCCTTCGGCAAACGACGCCAGCGGGAGCATCGGCACTTTTTCCAGGTGATCGCCCCGCTCGACGGATTCGTAGGCGGCGATCATTTCGGCCGGCCACTGGAAGACGGGCGCGCTGGCGGGATCGTAGCCGGCGAGGTGCGCCGATTCCGCCGGGTCGCGATCCTTGGGTTTCCGATAGCGCCAGGGCGATTCGCCAAACACCGATTCGACAAGGGCGGCGAGTCCGGGATCGTATTCCTTCAGTTCCTCGCGGGTGTTCACGTAATTGTGTTCGAAGTCATTCTGCCGATTGCAATCGAACCAGGACTGGATTCCCTCGGCCCAGTATTCCGCCGGATTGGTGCCGGCATATTTCCCCTTCCAGAGCCCTTTCAGCTTCGCCTTGGCAAAAACCGATTCGAGCCGTTTCTGGAAACCGGGATCGACCTCATTCAGTCCCTGCTGGTGGATGGTGTGAGCGAATTCGTGAACAAAGATGCACTCCGTCGAATAGGGATCGCCCCGGAAATCGAGCAGGTTTTCCTCGCCACAGGAAACGGCGGGATGGTCCGGGGTGGAACCGATTCCCCTCGCCCTCCGATCCCAGTATTCCGGGGGATCGAGGTGCGAATGTTCGGGAATGTCGGTGGTGTATTCCGTGGGCGCCATGATCGAGAAACGCACTCTCGCGGCGGCGATGGCCTTCAACAGGTCCGGCCGATCGCCGATCATCTTTTCGATCAGAAAGGCGACTTCCTTCAGGGCGAAATCGGAAACCTTCTCCGATGACACGATCGGGATGCCATCGGCGGAGAGATACTTGCGGTAGAACGGGTGCAGTTCCAGCCGCTCCACTTCGCTCGCCGGCGGTGCCGTCACCTCATCGGCGGGAGATTCCGTCGCCAGCCCTCCGAGAAAAAAGATCAAGGCCAGAGCCAAACTCGATGTCGGGACGGGAAGACGGAAACCGGTCATGGAAAGAGAAAACCTCCGATCGCGTTTTGATTCAACCCTCTTTGGTCGGAGACTTGACCCTGTCTGGTCGAAATTCCGGCTGGCGCGAAAAAGAAAACCGGCCGGGATTGCAAAGAGCGGTCCCCTGACGTTTCTTGCGGTCCTATGAATCGACGTCTCCACCCCCACTTCTTCGTCCTTCCTCTCCTCGCCGCGTTCGCCATTGCGGCCCATGCCGAGGATACCAAAACCCTCAAGGCGGGCGCCCTCATTTTCAAATATGGCAAACCCTGGGAGGATGTTTCTTCCGGTCGCCCGATGCGGGCGGGCGAACTGAAATACGATCACACCGAAGAAGGCCTCGAAGATGTGGAGGTCGTTTTCTACTACTTCGGCCCCGGCCAGGGCGGCGGCATCGAAGCCAACCTCCAGCGCTGGATCGGCCAGTTCGAGGGCGAACCGAAGGTGGAAAAGGAAATCGACGAAGTGGACGGTCACAAGATCCACTATCTCTACGCGACCGGCACCTATCTGGACTCCGGCATGGGTGGTCCCTTCGCGAGCCAGAAGACGCCCAAGCCGGGCTACATGATGCTGGCCGCGATCGTGGAAAGCGACCAAGGCGCGGTTTTCCTGAAGGCCACCGCTCCCGAGAAATCGGCGGAAGCCACCAAGGAAGCCTTCAAGAAGGTGGCCGCCAGTCCTTTCGATGACTGAGTCTCCTTCCACGCTCACCCATTCCGGGGCCGCTCGATATGGCGTGGAAAAACGCGCCGCGAGCGGCCTTTTCGTTTCTCTCGCTTTCCCCTTCCGACGGGCGGGGATTCCTGTTATCTGGTGCCGATGCCGAAACGACTTTCCCGGATTCTTTTCGCGGCGTTGACCGCCTTCCTGATTGGCGGGACGCCAGTCTCCCACGCCGATCCCGCAACGAGTTCGCCGTCGCCGACGATCGACTTTCCCTCGCCGGCGCCATTGGTGGAGCTGAAGGACGGCGACGTCTTCGTCTTTCTCGGAGACTCGATCACCCATCAGACACTCTACACCCAGTATATCGAGGACTTTTTCCTGACCCGCTATCCGGAGCGCCGGATCACCTTTCACAACGCCGGTGTCAACGGGGATCGCGCGGCCGATGCCCTGAGACGATTCGATCGCGACGTGGCTTTTTACCAGCCCGACTACGTCTCCGTTTTACTGGGAATGAACGACGCCTCCTACACGGCGTGGAAACCGGAAGTCTTCGAGATCTACGTCAACGACATGACCTCTCTGCTCGACCGGCTCAAGGAGACCGGGGCGGGAATCACCCTGATGCATCCCACGATGTTCGACGCCCGCGCGGTCCGAATGCGCGGGCAGGCCGGCGAGCCGACGGCATCCCGCTACAACGGCGCGCTCGCCTACTATGGCGAATGGTGTCGCGAGATGGCCCTCGAGCGCGGTCTCGGGTTCACCGACATGCACGCACCGCTGAACCGAATCACCTTCGAACAACGACGGAAGGATCCCCGTTTCACCATGATCGTGGACGGGGTGCATCCGGGCCCCGACGGACAGGTGGTCATGGCGGTGGCCATGCTGGACGAAACCTTTGTCCGTGGTCGACTGGTGAGCCAGCTCACTCTCACGAGCAAGGCGGACAGGAAGCACGAACTCCTGGCACCGGGCGTGGAGATTTCCGAGTTTTCAGAGAACGCGGAAGGTTCCATCCGGTTCACCTGTCTGGCCAAGTCTCTGCCGTGGGTGCTGCCGGAGAATGCCAGGCTGGGCTACACATTGACCAGGGCCGGCCATCGACACAGCGGCGAGCGATTCGCCGCGCAGGGCCTGAAGGCGGGTGAATGGGAGTTGGCGATCGATGACGTTTCCATCGGGCAATGGTCCCACAGCCAATTGGCGCGCGGAATCGAGTTGCAGGAGAATGAGAAGACGCCGCAGTATCAGCTATCGCTCGCCGTGGCCAAGGCGAATGCGGAGCGAAATTTTCGGCATGTCAAAAAGCTGCGCGACTGGTGGGGCCAGAAAAAAGGGATCGAGATCGAATTGCGCAAAGCAGCGTTGAACAACCCCGGCAATCCGGCGGAAGTGGCGGCGATGGAGCAGGACTATCAGGCTTGGATCAAAACGAAATTTGAACCGGGAATCGCGGAAGCCGACGCCGCGGCGCAGGCATCGTGGGAGGAATTGCGGAAAATGGCACAGCCGAAACCGCATCGCTACGAATTGCGACCAGCGCCGAAGTAGTCCGAGAGTTTTCGTCTATTCGTCGGGATCCGTAGCCGAAAAGGAAAGTCGAAGCCGGTTTCAACTTCCGTGGAAGGTGTCCGGCGGGGTTCGGACTCTTTCAAGCGGCACGGTCTTTCTTGTGCCACGCGAACCAGGCCGCTCCGTAGACGCCGGCCCAGGCACCCAGACTGGCGCGGCGAATGTCGACCCGGAATCCGCCCGGGCGCCATTCGAATCGGTCCATCCAACGTCGAAGTGGAGCTTCCATCGATTCCCAGGCATCCGAGATCCCGCCCCCGATCAGGACCGCCTCGGGATCGAAAGCATTGATCAGGCTCGCAATTCCCGCCGCCAGGGCGCGCATCGATTCCTCCCAGATTTCCGTCGCATCGGGGTCACGATTTTTCACCGCTTCGACCAGTTCCTGCGTTGATCCGTATCGACCGGCCGAGCGGGCGGCGACGGTGTGATTTCCGACCAGGTCCTCGAGACTTCCCGGCGTGCCGCAGATGTCTCCTTCGGCCCTGAAATCCAACGCCACATGCCCCAGATGGCCGGCCCGGCCCAGGTGACCGCGCAGCAGGTGTCCATCGCTGACCACCGCGCCCCCGACACCCGTGCCGAGCGTGAGAAACACCACGTCATTCAGACCTCGCGCGCTCCCCTGCCAGATCTCCCCCATCAATGCCGCGTGGGCATCGTTGAGCACGGCCCCCGGTCTGTCGAGGGCCTCCGCCCAGTTCAAGCCCTGCAAGCCTTCCAGGCGTCCCGGCATGTAATCGATGGCGGTGGCATCCCGGGTCGCGAGGCCGGGAGCGGAGACCCCAATCCGCAGGGCCTGAAGTCCGGCGGCCTTTTCCAAACTCTCCACCAGCCCTCTCGCTTCCTCGAGAAAGGCGGGCTCATCTCCGACCGCCGTCTCTCCGTCACGGGTCGGAACGGTGTCCGAGTCCAGCAATCGCCCCGTCTCCACGTCGAAAAGCGCGCCTTTGATCCGCGTGCCTCCGAGGTCGATGCCGATGATGGGAGTCATGGTGATCCGGGCTCTCTGAGATCAAACCTCGTCGCCTTTCCTCCCTTCGGATACGCACCAGCCACCGTCGACCGCGAGCACTTGTCCGGTGACGAACTTTGCTCCGGGACCGAGCAGGAACACGACCGCTTCGTCCAGGTCCTCCGGCGCGCCGATTCGACCGCCCTCGAGGGGTTGCTTGCGGCGAACAAACTCCATGATCGCCTCGTTCTCCCGCGCCCGGGCGGACATCGGCGTCTCCACCAGCGCCGGAGCGATCACGTTAACCCGGATGTTGTCAGTGGCATACTGGGCCGCCACCGACTTCGAAAAGCCGATCACCGCCGACTTCGTTGCGGCATAGGCGTGCGAGGCGAAAAATTCCGGCGATGGCGAAAAACCCAGCACGCTGCCCATGTTGAGAATCGCGCCCCCGTCTCCCTGGGCGAGGAATTGCCGGACGGCGGCCCGATTCGACCAGACCAGGGATGTCAGGTTCAGATCCACGGTCCGATGCCACCCTTCATCAGTCATCTCGTGCAGCGGGCCATCTCCCATGGATCGCCCACTGCCACCCGCGACGTGGTAGAGACCGTCGAGGCGACCGAAGCGTTCCACGAGAAGCTCGATCAATTCCGGCGCCGTTCCGGAATGGGTCGCGTCGGCATGGAGACCACAGGCGTTTTCCTCACCGAGAGTCGACAGCGCGGCGTCCAACGAGGCCTCGCTGCGCCCGCAGATTCCCAACTTCGCTCCCGCGGCGACCAAGGCCTTGGCGGCCGAGAGCCCGAGACCGGTGGTCCCTCCGATGACGGCGATCGATTTTCCCGAAAGCGTCATGGGAATCGAAAGCGAAAATCAGCTGCCGCCCTTCAGGCTCATCAGGTGCGTGTCGGTACGGATGAACATCCGACCGTTGGCAATCGCGGGCGTGGCGTTGACGCCGGAATCGAGCTTGTTCTCGGCCAACACCTCGAACTCTCGCCCCGCCTTGACGACCACCATGACTCCGTGCCGGTTGGCGCCGTAGATTTTCCCGTCGACCAGGACCGGCGAACTGAAGTACTGGCCTCCCGCGATCCTTTCCGAGTAGATGACTTCTCCGGTCAGGGCATCCATGCAGGTGACCTGGCCATTGTCCTTCCATAGGTAGAGCAGACCATCGTGCAGGATCGGGGTTGGCACATACGAGAGCGTCTTGTTCTTTTCCTTGTCGCCGTTCGAACCGAATGAGAAGAGCTGCTCGACCTCTCCATCGCTCTTCAGACGCAGTGCCGCGGCCTGTTTGCCGCTGTCTCCCGATCCCATCGTCGCAAAAAGGACACCGCCGTCTTCGGCGATCGATCCCACCGACCGGAACTTGTAGGCGTCGCGGAAATGCCAGAGTTCTTCCCCGTTTTTCGGATCCACTCCCATCCAGCCATCGTTGGTGCTCAGGAAAACAACACAGGTGCGCCCCCCGATCGAAGAAACCACCGGCGTACTGTAGGCGGTGAGGTGTTTTTCGTCTTCGGGCGGCGAGATTCTTTCACGCGACCAAAGCTGCTCACCGTTGGAGGGATTGATTCCGTATAGGTAACTCTTCCGCTCTTCCAACGCGTCGGTATGCAGGACAAGTGTGCCCTCCACCAGAATGGGAGATGCGGCACTGCCGTGATCCGAACTAAAACCTTTCCATGAATCTTCCCAGAGTTTCTTTCCGTTATGATCGAGAGCGAGGGCCCGGGTTTCCCTGCCGGAGGTCCAGGTCATGTAGACGGCATGCTCGTCAACCACCGGAGTCGCCGAAGCAAAGTCATTGAATTGGTGCTTGTGATATTCCTCGAACGGTTCGCTCCATTCCCAGATCTGTTCCCCCGAGGTCGAGTCGTAACACAAGACGCGACGCTCGGCCTCCTCGCTCGCCGCCACCGTCAGGAAAAGTTTCTTTCCCCACAAAACCGGGGAAGAATGGCCGGTGCCAGGCAATTCGATGATCCATTCGAAATCCGCCTCGTTGAACTTCGCCGGCATCGAAGGCGCGTCGCCGATCCCCGATCCATTCGGTCCCCTGAATCGGGTCCATTCCTGAGCGTTGACGAGTTGGGGCAGCAGTCCGACCGCGGCCAGCGCCACGGTCGTACCCAAAGTGGATGGTTTGATGATCATCGGGGGGGATTTGGAAAAGTCGAGCGAATCGGTAAACCGGTCGGAAGCGAACGAAATACCGGAAATCCTCAATCCGCAACCGTTTCCATCCCCCTATTCCAGTATATGAGAAGGTTACCGGTCGATCGTCCCGCGGCGACGATATCCAACCGCCCGTCGCCATCGAGATCCGCCAGCTTAAGGTCTTCACAGGCCATCGTGTTTTCGTCGATCGTCATCGAATGCCAAACGGCATCGTTTTCCGGATCCCGCCAGAAAAGCCGGATGCCCACCTGGCCTTCGGCGTTCGGATTGCGCCACCCGGCGATCACCTGGTCGTTGCCCATCCCAAGCAGGTCACCGGTCGCCAGGGCGTGTCCCTGATTCAATTCGTTCGTCAGCGTCGTGCGCCGCCACTTCGCCCCATCGTCCCCACTTCCTTCTTCGTAGACCACCAGTTCGTTCCCGTGCATCGGTTCGATGGCGGCGATGAAACCTCGCGCGAATCGCACCTCGCCCGCGCCGCGCGTCGGCGGCAGGCTGTTTTCCGGCGTAATCAGCAAGGCGTCCTCGTCGGGGTCGGTATTCATCACGCTTTTGCGCAAAATCCCCTCCGCACCGGCGACCAGAATGTCTCCCTCTCGGTCGTCGAAATTGTGGGTGGCATGCATCGAATCGTCGATCACCACCTGACTCCATGCCTCGGGATCGCCCCAACGTTCCGGCGCGGGAGGCAGGTAGGCCCGGATATTGACCCCATTCGGGCCTTTCCCTTTCTCATTGCCGATGCCGTGAAGCGGGAGCACGACGAGGCGCCAGTCGCCTTCGCCGGTGCGTATCCAACGCATCCGATGTACGGTCGGATCGTGGAACAAAGGCACCGGCGTCCACACCTGGGTGGGGTCGGCGGGCCGAATGAGAAAATGCACTGATCCGCTCTGAGTGGCGTCCGTGGTTTCCCCGGGATTCCATTGCGCGCCGACGGCAACTTCCACCCGTCCATCGCCATCGATGTCCGCCGCGGCCAGACAGACATTGTCCCGCAGCGTCAGGTTTTGAAAGATCAGGTGGCGTTCCCAACCCGGATTTTCATACCAGCAGAATCGTCGCTTGTCCGCCAGCAGGATGTCAGGTCGACCGTCACCATTCACATCGCCGATCGCGAGCCCATAGCCGATTTCGATCGAACCATCGACCACTTCGGGAACGAACTTCGCCGACGGGGCGGCGACCAGAAAATCGGTAACCGCGAGGAAAGTGACCAAAGAGGGTAAAACCGGAAATCCAACCCTGTTAAGTCGATCGGAAAACCTCGCCGCAGTCATGGCGTCGATCAGTCGAGGATCAATCGATTCCCGCCCACCGGCTGGTTGCCTCCGCCCGGCTTGGCGCCGATCTTGGTGTCCTTGACTTCCTCCTCGGGCTTCGGTTTCTCCGGGGGACGGCTTCCGACAAAGATCCGGGTGTGAGGGATCTCGGGCGGATGCACGTCAATCCGGATCTCCTTTTCCCCGGTCACTTCGGTCGACGCCAAGGCGGCTTCGAAAATCAATCGGGCCCAGGGTTGCAGGTTGGTGTAGATCCAATCTTTTCTTTCGGCCGTGAGCTTGGCGATGAATTGAGGTTTTTCGGCTTCGGGCAAATCCTTGGGAACGGCTTCGGCGACCTTGGCATCAAAGTTTTTCACCTCATCGTTGAGTTGGGCGACCAGGGCGGCGCCGGATTTGTCGGCAATCTTGCGGTATTCCTCGACGGGGAGCGAATTCATGTCGAAGCGCACGGTCTCGCGCGGGGAAAGCGATTTCAGTTCGAGGCGTTCCCCTTTCCAGGTGCTCCAGCCAGCCGGAATGCTGTAGGCTTCACTGACTTCGCGTGCCTGGAGGTAGGTGTCGAAACTGTCCGGTGAGACATAGTAGTAAAGCAGGGAGCCGCGATTGACGGAGGCCCGCTTGCAGGCCTGCTGGAAGGCGGAGTTCGCTTCCTTGATCTGCTGGGGGGTCTGGCCGCCTTCCTCTTTGAATCCGAGGCTCAACTTCAAACGATCGGAGGTTCCGTTTCGATCGATGAAATACTTGAAGTCGGCCGGTCCCATGGCGCCGTCCCCGAAGAAGGCTTTCACCTTCTTCTCATCGATCCGGAATTTCTGAACGGTGAGGTCGCGACGGTCCTGACCCCCGAAAATCCGGCTCAGCATTCCCTTTTCGGGCTGAACCTCATAGGTGTAATTCGGCGCGGCGCCGGAGCGCTTGAATTCAACCACCTTGATCGCCTCCCAGGCCGCGTAGTTCTTGTCGAGCCGGCTGTTGCGGCGGACGGTCTCATCGAGAGACAGGTAGCCGGTGCGAGCGTCATTCTGTCGGGTTCCCTGCAGCGAATAGGTGAAGCTGCCCATGCCCTCGCCATCGAAGGCGAGCTTGGTGAAATTCTGGTCGATCACGTCACGGACGCGAAACACGTGATCGTAGGGATCGCCGACGAAATAGACCTTCTTGTTGGTGCAGACCACGTAGTAGGCGACCGCCTCCTCGGGGGCGAGTCGGGGGTTCGGCATCTTGACCAGCTTGGCTTCCTTCACTTCGCGCTTGGGCGTCTGGTCGAGAATGGCCTTCAGATTCGCAAGTTCGTTGGAGGCGACCTTGATCTCTTCTTCGTTGGTCTTTTTCTTTTCCTCCTCTTCCTCGACTTTCTTGCGCCACTCCTCGATGTCGGAGGTCTTGTCGAGCAGGTCCTTGTTGTTCTTTTCGAATTCCTCCAGCTCGGCGACGAGCAACTGCGCGTCTTCTTCCTCGAGCTTCTTCTGATCCATGTTGTTATGGAGCTGTCGGAGTTTCTCGAGGTTCTCGAGGGTATTTTCCCTCGTGGTCTTCATGATCTGGAGTTCCTGCTCACTGACGGGCTCGATGTTGGCGACGATCTTGCGCACCGCCGCGCTGATGCCGAGGCTCGAGACGATGAGAATGAGCAGGAGGATGCCGACCACGTTGGTCATGGCATCCATGAGCGAATCCATGCTCCTTTCTTCTTCAGATTTGCGCGCGCGAGCCATGGGGAATTAGTCGGGGGAGTCTCCGGGGTGGCGGGTTTGAAAAAGGTGGCGGTGGCGAATCACTTCAGGTACTGGGCAAAGAGCGAGAGATCGACTTTCCCATCTCCGGGGAGCGGCAGTCGGCCGGGAATGATCTCGGCGCCGGTGCGTTGATTGAAGGCTCCGACAACCGAGTTGACCTTGCCGAGATTGGTCACGGCCGCATCGCTGCCGCGTACCAGCAGGATGAGCGTGTTGTAGGGTTTCGAGGCGATCGTCTCGAGCAGCTTCTTGAAGTCCTCATTGATCTCGAGAGAACCGGCGGGAATCTCGATGGCGGGTTCGGTCAGGCTGTGGTGAATGAGGACCATCTTGTCCGCCACCTCCACGAAAAACGGCTGGGTATTGGCCCCGGAACCGGAAGGCTTCACCTGGAGTTGGGCCGCTTCCGGCGGCAATTTGCGTTCTTCGATTTCCTTTTTCAGCGACTCGATTTCCGCGAGCAGGACGACTTCGTCGGCATCGAGTTGCTTGTTGGCGTTCACCAGCAACTGAAACTTGGCGATCAGTTCCTCGCGAGCGGCATCGATTTTCTCGGCGCTGTCGAGCATCTCCTTCAGCATGGTCAGTTTCTGCCGCTTGGCGAGCAGGTCCTGGTTCTGCTGGGTGAGGGAATCGACGAGAGCGCGGAGTTCGTCGTAACTTTTCTGATCCTCCTCCTGCGCCTTTTTCAGAATGGCATACTCCCTGGCGCGTTCGACCTCCTCCGGTTCCCGCCCCTCGGCCTTCGACATCGACATCAGGTTCAGCACCACGATGATCAGGGTGAGACACCCGATGATGCACACCAGGATACTGAGAAAGGGAAAAAGGTTGACCGAAGCGCCGGAATCTTTGCGTTTCTTGGCCATGAAAGTTCGCGAATCAGGGGGTGATTTTCAGGAGGAGGTCCGCCCGGATGAATCGCGGGCGACGGTGCCTTCAGCCTAGCTCAATCGCCGCGCGAGAACCAGCCCTTCTTCTTGATGACGACCTGCTTGCCATTCAATTCCTTCAGCACGCCGTTCAGGTTTTTCACCCCTTCGGTCATTTTCTCCATGGCCCGGACCATTTCCAGGTCCACCCGTTTTTCGAAGTGTTCGGTGCGGTTCTCGATCGACGCGAGTTGCTTGTCGATGACCGAGGCGACTTTTTCGTAGTTCTTCGTCTGACCATCGAGATTGTCCGACATCTGGCGCTGGACGTCCTCGAAGCTGTGCAGGAAGTCTTTCTGGTTCGTGGCGATCGCATCCCCGATCGCCTTGAGCAGGGCGCCTTCGCTGGAGAAATTCGACGCCGCGCCACCGTCATTGAGACGCTTCAACAGATTGTCGATGCAGTATTCGTCGACGTTGGTGACGAGATCATCTTCGCTGTTCTGCAACCCACTGGCGGGGAAGCTGAGGAGAATCGAGAACACGAGCGCGAGCAGCGTGGTATCGAACGCCACGCCCATGGAACCGAGCACGGGAGTCAGGGCGCCGACGATCTGGCCCATGTCGCCGCCGTCGCCGACTTTGAGCACGTCGCCGAAACCTCCGATCGCGTTACCGATACCGAGAACGGTCCCGATGAAACCCATGATCGGAATGGCCCAGAGGAACACCTTCACCAGCGCGTAGCTACCGGCGACCTTGTTGGCGTCGACCTCGGACTGTGAAGAGATCATCTGTGCCACTTCGGGGTTGTTCTGGCGGATGTAGAAAAATTCCAGCGCCTTGCGAATCCGGTTGATGATGTAGGTGTTCCGCAACGGCTTCGGGAAGTTGAGCACGTGCTGATGGAACTCGATCAAATTCCCGGCATTGATTTCCGAATCGATGTCCTCGGGCAGGGCTTCGATCAGCATGGCGCGGCGCTGCTTGCGCAGGTTCACCATCTTGAAAATCAGGATACCCAGACACCAGAAAGTCAGCAGGGTGGTCACATACTGCGGCCAGGCGCGTTCGGTGAACAGGGCGCGCAGGTAGGAGCCGACGTTCAGACCCTCCTCCGGGTTCGGTTTCGGCAGCATGAACATGATCAGGTACCAGAAAAAGGTCAGGCCCAGGCCCAGCAAACCGGCCAGCCACATGTTCACATACGACGGGTGCGGCCCGGCCGGTCCCTGCCCCATTTCCAGTTCCGGCATCTGATCGTAGTAATCGCCCGCCATCTCTTCGCCCGGACTGGCCTGCTCTTCTCCGGCGGCGTCTTCGGCCCCCTCGCTGCCACCGGCGTTCGCGGCATCCGGCGGAGGCGGCCCCTGAGGACCGGTGGACTGTCCGAGGTCTTCGGGAATCTGGATTTTGGTGGAACAGCCGGGGCATTTGACGGTCTTACCGGCGAGGTCCGCTTCGGCTTGCAGATGGATGTTGCAGTTCGGGCAAACGAATTTCATGGATTTAGGGAAAGGTCGCTGGGTTCGATTTCTTCCGGGAGGTTTTCGGCATACGGCCGAAATCGCGCTCGCGACGCGCGGGAATGGAGGTTATGCCCCATGCTTGGCGGTTTTTCGACAAAAAAATCATCGCGACCTCCGTGAGGTCGTGTCAGTTTCAACCCACCTTGGCCACTTTCCGTCCCAGCCACGACTCCCGTCCCAGGGTCGCACCGCCGGTTGCCACGATCCTCGTGCTGGCCACCGCCCTTTCGTTGGTCAGTTGCGCTCACCGAGTCAGCGTGGTCGACCTGCCGGCGCCGACCATCGATCCGGCCGCCGACATCGCCGAGGCCAGGGAATCGTGGCGGGAGTTGCAGCGGGGTCGCGGCGATTCGGCAACCCGCGAAAAATACAACAATTCCATTTCCCGGATCGTCCAGAACGCGGAGTTGCCGGAACGCGCCACCGCCACCGAGCCGCTGGTCCTGAAGTCTGGTGAGCAGGCGATCCCGCTGATCGAGGACCTGGACGGTGTCGCGGAACTCGACGGCGTCGAGCGGATCCGCGCCGCCGATCACATGCTGATCAAGGGATTTCGCGAGCGGGTCACGGTCGACGGAATCGGTTCCCCCCTGGTCCTGCGTTTTGCGCCGGAAGGCTACGCGCCGGAGGAAGGCCGTTTTCAGCCCGCCACGGCCACGCTTGATTTCGATGGACCGGGCGGCTCCCCCCGGATGACGATCCACGACACGCTGGCGATCTCCGAGGCGCGGCTGGCCGGTTCCGGAGGAGCTTCGACCCTGCGGTCCGACTTCACCGCCCCGTTGGCCGCCCGTTTCGCCGCCGAGGACCGGCAACGCATCAACCTTCTCGCGATGCTGCGCGCCGACCGCTTCGACGACAAACTGGGACTCAGTCAGATCGACGCCACCTACCCACAAAAGATTCCCGTGGTTTTCGTTCACGGATTGAAATCCACGCCGACCACCTGGCGCGACACCATGAACGAGCTGCGGGAAGATCCGGTGGTGCGCGACCGCTTCGAGTTCTGGACATTCGGATACACCACCGGCGCGCCGATTCCCTTTTCCGCGATGAAACTGCGCGAGGCACTGCAGGGCATGGTCATCTACCGGGAATCGCTCGGCGCCCCGACCGACAATGTCGTGCTCGTCGGGCACAGCATGGGCGGACTGTTGTGCCGGCTGATGACGGAACGCAGTGGGGACGACGTGTGGTTCCGCTTTTTCAATGAACCGCTCGATGAACTCCCCTTGTCCGAAGAAAAGCGCGAGTTCATCCGGAAGGTCGCCTATTTCGAACCGCAACCCTACGTGAAACGGGTCGTGTTCATCGCCACTCCCCACGGAGGAAGCCAGATCGCCGACGATCCCATCGGTCGGATTTTCTCCCAGCTCATCGAATTGCCCACGCAACTGCTCACCTTGTCGACCGCCGTGGTGAGCGAGAGTCTCTATTCGCTGACTCCGTTCGGAAAGGCGATCCTCGGCGAGAGACTTCCCACCAGTATCGATCAGCTCGAAACCAGTTCCGAATTCCTGAAAGAGCTGAAGGACGCACCGCTGAATCCGAATGTGGTCTTTCATTCCATCATCGGAGACCGCGGTCTCGGAATCGGGCCGGACGGTTCCGACGGGGTCGTCCCCTACTCCAGCGCCCACCTCGAAGGAGTCGCCTCCGAAAAAATCGTACCGTCGGGTCATCGCGCCCATCAAAACCCCGAAGCGATCGCGGACTTGAAACGCATCCTCCGCGAACACGCGGGCGCCGGCCCGACCGCGAACTGATCCGCGCCCTGCTTCAATTGGTTCCCGAGCAGTTGATCGACTGCTCCATTTCGATCATCGCGTCCCAAAGACGGACATGAACCTCGGACGCTTTGACGTCGAGCATCCGGGCAATCTGATCGATTTCGAGCCGATTGACGAACCGCATCGTGATGAGAAAGCGCCCCACCGGCGTCAACTGGCAGAGACGCCGACAATAGAGATGTTCGGGAGTGGCGGAATTCGGGGATCCGCCGATGTGGCAGGCGTTCCGGATCACGAAGTCCAGCAAGGCCCCCAGTAGCATCGGAGAATTGTCATCGATTTGAGCATCGCTGAAAAAGAGGGCGATAAAGGCGCCGGAACAGACGAGTTCCGCCGTTTGACGATCCACCAGCAACTGGCGGCAGGTTTCGAAAACCAGGGGCTCCCATTGATGGAGAAGAGATTCGAACTGCGTGAGTCGTTCGGAGGGATTTTCGAACGCCAGATCTCGCGACCTGTTGTCGATTCCCCCCGCCGACAAAGCTCCGACCGGAAAGTGATGTGCTGAAAGAGTGTCCCAAACCATGGCACCTTCTGGAAATGCCAGATCCGGGCCAAGAGGTTCTATTCAGTCACAACCCTCACACAATCAATCGTTTAAAAAGATCTCAACCCTTTCGCCAAGCTTCAGAAATCGGCGATTTTTGTCAGAACGTTTCAACCAAATTGATAGAAAGTTTCAATTTTCGGAGGCCTCAGAAATCCGCTCCGCCGCTTTTCCCGATCCCAAACTCGGCCATTTTTTTGCGCAGGGTCACTCGTGAAATGCCGAGCCATTCACAGACGAGCCCGAGGTGGTGATCCGAAAGCTGGAGACTGCTTTCTATCATCTGACGCTCCAGCCGGCCCACCAAGTCACGGTAAACTTCCGCTTTGCCTCTTTCCCGCGCCCGCTCGATCGCCGCACGGACCGGCGCCACGATGGCCTCGGAGAAATTGTCGTCTTGGAATGGCGCATCGGAAACTCCCCTCTCGCGATTCAGCAACGCTTCCACCGCGTCCTCCGTGATTTCGTATCCGCGGCTGCTCAGCACCAGTTGCCGGATCGTATTCCGCAGTTCTCGAACATTTCCGGCCCAACGCGATTGCCGGAGGCGTCTCACGACTGTCTTTCGGAGCGGCGGACAGCCATAGCCGAATTCGACCGCCGCCTCGGCGAGAAAATGGGAGGCCAGCGCTTCGAGATCTCCATCGCGATCGCGAAGCGGCGGCAGTTCGATGACGGCTGAGTTGATACGGTAGAACAGATCCTCCCGAAAGCGTTTTTGTTCGATCAGTTCGGCGAGCGGCTGATGCGTGGCGGCGACGATCCTCACATCGACGGGTACTTCCCGATTGCTCCCGAGCGGCTGAATTCGCCGTTCCTGTAAGACGCGAAGCAGTTTCACCTGCACCGGAAGCGGCAGGTCACCGATCTCGTCCAGGAAAAGCGTTCCCTGCCTGGCCTGCTCGAAACGTCCGACCCGGTCCCGGGTCGCGCCGGTAAAGGAGCCGCGAACGTGACCAAACAGCTCGCTCTCGAGGAGATTCTCGGGAATGGCGCCGCAGTTCACGGCAACGAACGGCCCCTGATTGCGCTGACTGTGCTGGTAGATGGCCCGGGCGACCAATTCCTTTCCGGTTCCCGTCTCTCCCAGGATCAGGACGGTGGCATCGGTGGGCGCGACCCGCCCGATCTCCTTGTAGACGCGCTGCATCGCCCGGCAATTTCCCAGCAGGCGCACCTCTCCCGGTTGGGTCGCCTCGTCTCCGAGTCTGACTCGTCGGCCGGCGGATTTTCCGGATTGAACCGCCTTCGCCGTCACGTCGAGCAGTTCGTCGAGATCGAAAGGCTTGAGCAGGTAATCGAAGGCCCCCCGCTTGGTGGCCTCGATCGCCAGATCGGTGTTGCCGTGCGCGGTCATGAGGATCACCGGCCGGCGCGGATTTGATTCCCGCAGTTTCTCCATCAGCTCCAGTCCGCCCATGCCGGGCAGGCGGAAATCGGTCATCACCAGGTCGAACGAAGCCGTTTCGGAGACTCTCAGGCCCTCGCTGCCATCCGAACTGGTCGTGACGGCGTAGCCCTCATCGCCAAGAATCATCTCCAGCGAGGCGGCAATGCCAGGGTCGTCCTCGACGACGAGGATGGATCCACGCTCGTTCACGATCTCTCCCCCCTTCCATCGGCCAGCGGCAGCCGAAATTCGAAACAGGCGCCGCCGGATTCGCTATCGCGCACCTCGATTCGCCCGCCCCACATCTCGATGGTCATCCGGCAGAAATACAGGCCGAGTCCCGACTGCCCGCCGTCCTCTTTACCGCTGACGAAAGGGCGAAAGAGCGAGTCGGCGATGTCCGGATCGATACCGGTTCCCTCGTCTTCGACCCGGCAGATTGCGAATCCGTTCTCGCTTTCGAAATTCAGTTTCACTCGTTGCCCTTTTGAACTGTGCCGGATCGCGTTCACGAGAAGGTTTTCGATCACCCGACTCAGGGCGAGCCGCTCGCCCACCACCGGCAGAGCCGCTCCGAAGAACGGACACAGGATGACCCCGGCATCGGCGGCCAAGGGGGCGCAGGCGGTGACCGTTTCGGCCGCGACACTGACCAGTTCCGGAGCATTTCCGAGCAGTTGTTCTCGATCGCCGGAAAGATCGGCGGCGAACACCTCGGCGATCGATCGGATCAACTGACGCTGCCGCTCAGTCTGGGCCATGGCGCGACGAACCGCCGGGCGCAGACTTTCGTTGGCGGCCCCGAGGTGGCGATCCATGTGCTGGAGGTTCATCAGCACCGTCGCGACCGGATTTCCGAGATCGTGCATGACACACTCCAGGAGGATCTGTTTTTTTTCCAACTCTCTCAGCAGGCGCCGGCGGTTTAGGCTCTGTTCGTGGGCATTCTGCACCACGACCTGTTCCTCGCGCCAACGGTCGTCCGCCGGCAGGATCATGAGCAGCACCGAGCCGCTCGCCTCGCTCCCCGCGGCGACCGCATCGAAGAAATATCGGCGCCCTTCGTCTTCCGAAGCGCCGGGACCGTTTTCTTCCCAGATTCCGGAGCGCAACGCTCCGCGCCCCTCACTCTCCTCATGGGACCGCCATAATTCGGCCGCAGCGCCGCTGATGAAGTCGTCCAGAAAGGGGGAGCGTTCCCGAAATTCCGTCTCGGAGCCGAAGACCGCCGGCCACCAGTCCGGCGCGGAACCGGCCAGTGAGAACTTTCCTCCGCTTCCCTCGCGTCCCACCAGCAAAGCCGCCCCCAGCGCCTCCGCGGCCTGGCGAAAGCAGTCTTTTTCCCTCGCCTCACTCATGCCCCCTCCGAATCGTTGGCGCCCGCCTCTTTCTCCCCGCAGGTCAATCGCGCCAGGGCTTCGAACCCTTCGGCCACGTTTTGCCCCGTTCGGGCACTCGTTTTCAGGAGGTGAAATCCCGCTTCCCGAAATTCGGTCAGCGCCTCTTCCTCGATCTCCCAATCCGCCTCGAGATCGCATTTGTTGATCAAGAGAACGGACGGCACGGAGTCGAGTTCCTCCGCCATTTCCGCTCGCTCATCACGAATCGCATCGAGCGTTTCCCGCCGCGTGCCATCGGCCACGAACATGAATCCGTCGGCGCCGCGAAGATACGATTTTCGCACCGATTGGAATTCGTCACGGCCGGCAAGATCCCAGATCATCATCTTTTTTTCCTGGTACTCGGTCCCCCGTGATCGATACTCGTTCTCCACCCGGCGCGCTTCCGATCTGTCAGGGGGTGAAATCCCGCTG
>JAGRPB010000425.1 GCA_020439945.1 Verrucomicrobiia bacterium | reverse complement strand
ACCAGGGACAATCCGAACGGAAAAACGACGATCAGGCCCGCCAGGGTCAGTCGAGAAACCGGCAGCGACCGCAGCAGCCGCGCATGGGTCAGCAGCGAGCCGATCGCCATCAGGCCGGTGAACATCACGAGAAAAATGAACTGGGGAAAATAGGCCGCGACCGCCCGCGGACCGGAATGAAGGGTCATCAGGTGGACGACCCCGCCGTTGACGACGAGAATCGCCGCCGACAGCAGGCAAACACTCCGGGCAATGAACCAGCCGAGATACGGCAAGCCGCCGAACCCGGCGACCGGGGCGCCCGTTTTCCGCGCGACCGAACAGGGTTGAGTCGCGGACCCAACCCTGTTGAGTCCGGTCACCCGACTTTGGATCAGCATCTCGGCCCGGAACCAGCCCGCCACGGTCAGGATGAGCATGATCCCGCCGATCGCGATCGCGACGCCACCCAGATCGGCGAACCGGGCGGGGAACTGCTGGGCCATCAATACGACGAGGGGAATGGTGCCGCCCCAGAGCGCGGCGGAGACGATCTGGGAAACGGTCGCCGCCGGACCCCTCGAAATCAGGCGGT
>JAGRPB010000424.1 GCA_020439945.1 Verrucomicrobiia bacterium | reverse complement strand
CGTCGATTTCATCGTCGAGCCGAACGCCAACAACTCCTTCGACAGTTACACCTGGGTGCCGGAAATCCGGAACGCCGACAACGACATCGAGCGCTGGAACTACACCGTCCAGTTCTCCGGCCCGGCCGACCTGGCCGATCCGTGGGAGACCTACGCGCAGGCACTACTGGGCACGAACGAGTTCCTCTTCGTCGATTAACACCTCCTATTCCTATTCATAGTCCTCGTCTTATTCCTTCGTTTCTGAACATCCGACCGCCCGAACCGGTCAGAGAATAAGAAGAAGACGAGGAATAGGAATAGGTGCCTTCCCAATTTCCTCACTCTTCCTTCTCCTCCATCATGAACCCGAATTTCTACTCACGACGCGAACTGCTCCGCCAGGTTGGCATGGGCATGGGAACGCTCGGTCTCGGCGCCCTGCTGGGACGCGACGCCCTGGGCGCCACCGGCAAGGTAACAGGGTTGAATGATCGACTGAACCCTCTTTCCCCGCTCCAGCCCGAATACCGCGCCCGCGCCAAGCGGGTCATTCACATCTTCGCCAACGGCGGTCCGTCGCAGGTCGATACCT
>JAGRPB010000423.1 GCA_020439945.1 Verrucomicrobiia bacterium | reverse complement strand
ACCGGCGACTGGTTTTGTGAATGCACCTGGTGGGGTTTTGCTGGGGCGGCCGGTGCGCTTCAGCGAGCAGTGCGCCACGCTGGGCGATCTGGGTGACGTGCAGTTGGTGAACCCGAAGGGGTATTACGCAGCCACGCGCCAGAATGCTCCAGCCTATGCTGAGTCCATCCATCTCTTCTTTGATTACAACATCAAGGCATTCCGCTGGATTTTCCGCATTGGTGGCCAGCCGCATTTGAGCGCGCCGGTGACGCCAAACAAGGGCAGCAGCACACGCAGCCACTTTGTGACGCTGGCGGCTCGCACTTAAGCGGTAGGCAGTAATCAGTAATCAGTAATCAGTAAACAGTAATCAGTTAGGTTAAGGAGACTGATATGAATCCGAATATTTTGCCAAGTAATGAAGCGGTGTTGGTGGGGGTGATTGATCCTGATTTGAACACCGCTGCAACGTATACCACCGGTTGGATCAACATGGGTCTGTTTGAAACGATTCAGGCGATCATCATGGCCGGGGCGCTGGGGACCAATGCCACGCTGGATGCCAAGCTGGAGCAGGCGACTGACAGTGGCGGCAGC
>JAGRPB010000422.1 GCA_020439945.1 Verrucomicrobiia bacterium | reverse complement strand
AACGCTGTCGCCGAAAGAAAACTGCCCGCCGAAGATCGCTGGGTGACTCCAACGCTGTCAAACGTCAGGCCCGACACCCACAATCCGGCCGCCGCGAACAGGACAATGCCTGCAATCTTGATGACGGCCGTCACCGTAGAAAACGTGCCGATGAATTTGTTGCCCAGAATATTCACGATGAATGCGGCGACCAGCAGCCCAACACCCAGCATCGGGACAAGGAACTGATTGTCCTCCGCGTCAAACAGTTGCAGCGTGTACGTTCCGAACGTGCGAGCCACGAGACTCTCGTTGATGACCATCGAGAAGTACATCAGTAAGGCCATGCCAGCGGTGACGGTTCCTTTGCCATACGCCTTCATTAGAAACATCGCGATGCCGCCAGCCGACGGATATTGCTCGGCCATCTTCACATAGCTGTACGCACTGAAACCGGCGACGATCGCAGCAGCTAAAAAGGCGAGCGGAAAGAGTCCTCCGGCTTGTTCCGCAACTTGGCCGGTCAGTGCAAAAATCCCCGCACCAATCATCACGCCTGTTCCCATCGCAACCGATCCGGTTAGCGAGAGACTGTTTTCTT
>JAGRPB010000421.1 GCA_020439945.1 Verrucomicrobiia bacterium | reverse complement strand
CGGACAAGCCCTATGAGGGGCCGCCGCGGCTGATCGACGTGCTGCCCGGCGCCGTGCGCCTGAACGGTGTCGAAATGCCGATGGCTGCGCTGCTGCCCGAGCTTGGCACCATGATGCTGTCGAACACCGACGCCATCATCCTGCGCCCGCGCGAGGCGGCCGACCTGCAGCGCGTCGTCGCGGTGATGGAGGCGCTGGCCAAGGCGGGGTACGACACGCTGGTGCTGGTGGAGTAGAGCATGAACCTTGGATCCCCCCGCAAGCGCCCGGTGCGCGAAAGCGTCGTTCCGATGATCAACGTGGTGTTCCTGCTGCTGATCTTTTTTCTAATGACGGCGCAAATCACGCCGCCCGAGCCGTTCGAGGTCAATCCGCCGGAATCGAGTGTCGAGACGCCGGCCGACGGGCAGGACATTCTTTACATTTCGGCCGAGGGCGTGCTCGCGCTGGGGGAGCTGCGCGGCGAGGCGGTGCTGGACGGATTGCCCGTTCTGGGTGAGGCAGAGGCCCTGATGATCCGTGCTGACAGGGCGGTTGAGGCCGGGCAGATTGCTGGGCTTTTGCCGAAACTCGCGGCCCG
>JAGRPB010000420.1 GCA_020439945.1 Verrucomicrobiia bacterium | reverse complement strand
TGACGGCCTTACAAGAGGCAGAGACGCCGCTCTGGAAAAGCGAACTCTATGCGCGCGCCGATGCGGACCTCAACATGCTGCGCACGTTGCAAAAGGCCGGCCTGATCCGCCTGACCGAGCGCGTGCGCTTCCGCGATCCTCTTGCCGGCCAGAACTATCGCCGCACCACGCCTCCCCCGCTCACCAGCGATCAGGCGCGCGTGTGGCAGACGATTGCCGAACAGGCCTTTGGCAGTGGAAGACACACAGCCCCACAATCCGCCCGCCAATATCTGCTCCACGGCGTAACCGGCAGCGGCAAGACCGAAATCTATCTACGCACCATTGCACAGACATTGCAAGAGGGCCGCCAGGCCATTGTGCTTGTGCCTGAAATTGCGCTGACGCCGCAGACCGTAGCGCGCTTTGCCGGTCGCTTTCCCGACCGCGTTACCGTGATTCACTCGGAGCTGAGCCAGGGCGAGCGCTATGACGTGTGGCGAGCCGTGCGCGACGGCGAATATGACGTGGTGATTGGCCCGCGCAGTGCGCTCTTTGCGCCTTTGCCCCGCCTGGGGCTCATTATTTTGGATGAAGAGCATGA
>JAGRPB010000419.1 GCA_020439945.1 Verrucomicrobiia bacterium | reverse complement strand
TCTCCGCGCCGCGCATCCGGCGCAGCTCGCGCTCGCCCTTGGCGAACACGTCCTCGCCCTTGTAGAGCATGCGCCCGCCGCGGCGGAATCCCGGCGGCTCCGGGTTGAGCCTGAGCGCGCACTGCGCGGTGACGCTCTTGCCGCAGCCGGACTCGCCGACTATGCCGACGACCTCGCCCGGCATCACCTCGAAGGAGACGCCGCGCACGGCCTGGACCTCGCCTCCGTAGGTCCTGAACGAGTAGCTGAGGTCCTGTACGTCCAATATCGCTTCCGGCACCGTATGCTCCTGGTAGTACTATTCGCCGCGCAGGCGCGGGTCGAGCGCGTCCCGGAGGCCGTCGCCCAAGAGGTTCAGCGCGAGCATCGTCGTGCTGATGAAGAAGGCCGGGAAGAACAGCTTGAGCGGGTAGATGGACAGGGTCTGCGATCCCTCGCGGGCCAGGAGGCCCCAGCTGCATTCCGGCGGCTGTATGCCGAGGCCTATGAAGCTGAGGAAGGCCTCGGTGAAGATGGCGTTCGGTATCGCCATCATGGTGTTCGTGATTATGAGGCCCATCAGGTTGGGCATGATGTGGCGGACC
>JAGRPB010000418.1 GCA_020439945.1 Verrucomicrobiia bacterium | reverse complement strand
TGGCGCGAGGCCCCGTGACCAAACCCTGTTGACTCCGGGACCAAACCCTGTTGAGTCAAAGGGGTTACGCCGTCGCGCGAACGCATCATGTCCTACCGCCAGAAACTCCAGCGACGCGTCGAGGCCCGCGGCTCCCGCCTCTGCGTCGGCATCGACCCCCGGCCCGCGCGGCACCCGGGCGGGATCGACGAGATTCGCGAGGTGCTGATCCAGCTCATCGACGAGACCGCGCCCCACGCCGCCGCCTTCAAGCCGAACATCGCCTACTTCGAGGCCATGGGCGTGCCGGGCTACAAACTGGTGGAGGAAATGATCGGCCACATCTGGGCGAAGGGCGTGCCCGTCATCCTCGACGCGAAGCGCGGCGACATCGGGACGACGCAGGAGCAATACGCGCGGGCCTACTTCGAGAACTGGAACGTCGACGCCGTCACCCTCAGCCCCTACATGGGTTACGACTCGGTCGAGCCCTTCCTCGGTTACCCGGAAAAGGGCGTTTACCTGCTCGGCGTCACTTCGAACGCCGGCGCCGCCGATCTGGAGCTGAAAACGCTCGCCGGCCGCGGCGGGCGCGCCGTCTTCGAG
>JAGRPB010000417.1 GCA_020439945.1 Verrucomicrobiia bacterium | reverse complement strand
GGAGGTTTGTTATCAGGATGCGACGACACCCTGGGACCGGGGACAGCATCCACCGGGCCTGGAGGAATGGATGGCCCACCATCCACCCGGGACCATCCTCGTGCCGGGATGTGGGCGGGGACATGATGCCCGCCAGCTCGCCCGGTACGGTTTCGGGGTCACCGCCATTGATCTCTCATCCCGCGCCGTTGATGAGGCGCAAAAGGCCTCCGGGGACCTGGGCATCGAATTTGTCGCAGCGGATTTGTTCGCTCTTCCCGAGGACTGGGCCGGTCGCTTTGATTACGTCTGGGAACACACCTGTTTCTGCGCCATCCACCCCTCCCACCGGCCCGATTATGTGCGCAGCATGCACCGCGTTCTCCAGAGCCAGGGACAACTGGGCGGACTGTTTTTCATCCATGAGCCGGAAGAAGTGGGGGGACCTCCCTATAAGATGCCCCGGCAACAGCTCCTCGGGTACTTCCATCCGCATTTTGCCATCGTCCGGGAAAAGCAGCCTCAACATCATCTGGAAGGCCGGGAAAACCAAGAGGTACTCATCACCTTCTCGAAGAACGGTTAAACCCGGGGCCCCGCGCCTCCTT
>JAGRPB010000416.1 GCA_020439945.1 Verrucomicrobiia bacterium | reverse complement strand
CGGAACGCTTCCTGATCGTCATGGCCGAGATCGCGGATCGGTTTGATCGTGTTGCGCTCGGTGTAGAAGTCCTCGGCAACGACATCTGCATCGCGCAGGGCGTGTAGATGGACCGGCTCCCCGAGCTTTTCGAGCGCGAACCCGAGCCGATCCCACCGGGATGGAACGATCTCGATCAGGGTGTCGTAGAGATCGAAGGTCACGAGTTCAATCGGTTGCGGAGCGGCGGTCACGAAGTCGGCATCCTTTCAGGCAGCGAATCTCATCGTACTGCCAAGAGGATACTCGGGAGTGAGACCTGAGGAGTCAGGAGTCAGGAGTCAGGAGTCAGGAGTCAGGAGTCAGGAGTCAGGAGTATCATAATTTTTTGTGCCGGGACGCTCCGCACTCGATGGACCGTCGGCAGCGTGCTCCTGTTCCGACGGGTACTGGATTCGTCTGCATCGAACCCAACGCGTAACCCCTCTCCCGCTGCGGCAGAAGAGGGGTCAGTGCTTTACCCGATGGACAACGATTACAGATGCTTCAACAGATCGATGGCGCCGGGACTCTTGCCATGAGTGGTCAGCGCCGCCGCGATTTCCGCCC
>JAGRPB010000039.1 GCA_020439945.1 Verrucomicrobiia bacterium | reverse complement strand
CTGTTCCGCAGAATCGCGAATCGACAGGATGAATTTTGCGTTGGGAAAGGCGGCATCCAACGCCGCATAGGTGAATGGCAAGCTGAACGGACAATCTCGAAACGCTTCCGCGGTATGGCAGAAGTCAATGATCGGAGCGAAATCGCGAACCGCCCACTGCTCGATCAATCGCTCGCCCCTTCGGATCTCGCCGACCGAAAAACCGAATTGTTCGAACACGTCGTGTAACGAGGTGGTGCCCGTCTTATTGAGCCCGATGCAGAAAATTTTCCGTTCCTCGAACTTCTCTCGGGTCGGTCTCTTTTCCAGCTTTCGCTCAAGCTTTCCGATTCTCTCGCGGAGGCGAATCTCCGCTTTTTCGAGCCGGCGTCTGGTAACCAGAGGAAATTTCATGACTGATCAGGAACACTCCCGGACAGAAGATCAGACTGCCTGCTTCTCGGAAACGTAGGCAGCGATTGCTGAAACCGTGTCGAGCTTCTCGAAATCCTCATCCGGGATCTGCACGCCGTGGCGCTCTTCAACGAGAAGGAAAAGATTGAATTTATCGAGCGACTGGATCCCCATTTGCTTGAGCGGAGCATCCACCAGCACCTCGTCGCCCTCAGCGAGGGCGTCGGACTCGATCAGCAGTTGGATAATGTCTTCGTTGGTGCAGGCATTCATGGTCGGCAAACGGTAGAATCGGCGGTGAACGTCTTTGGAACGTCAGGCAACCCGCGTCAGGAGACTGGAAGCCCACGAAAGGCCCACGCCGAAACCGCTGATCATGATGCGTCGGGATTCCGGGGAAGCAACTCTTTCCGCCAGCAGAAGAGGGATCGAAGAGGATACGGTATTCCCGTAGGCGACCGCACCGAATGGCATTTTTTCCTCGGATAATCCCAGACGGTTGCGGATGGTATCGACGATGAATTTGCTGCCTTGATGAACGAGGAAAAGGTCGATGTCCTCGACGGTCACACCGTTCAACTCGGCGGCCTCCCGAATGTCGGGCGGTACGTTCTGGGCACAGAACGTGAACACGGCGCGACCGTTCATGTGGAGGTTCCCGGAATCGGTTGACATCAGTTCCCGGTGGGACGCCCCGCGGGTCTTCATGGTGGTGCGGCCGATCTCAAAAACCGGACGGTCCGACAGCAGGGTGGCGGTGGCGGCGTCGCCGAAGAGCATGGCGGTGTTCCGGTCCCCCGCGTCCACGATCTTGGAGTAGGGATCGGAGGTGACGATCAGTCCACGGCGAAATCCCTGGGCTTCCATCAGGGCTTTTACCACGGTGAGAGCATAGACGTAGCCCGAGCAGCCTAGGGAAATGTCGAAACACGCACAGCGGTCTGTCAGGCCTATCTCGCCATGTAGCCGCGCCGAAACGTGAGGAATGAGTTTTCCCGGCGTCTGGGTCACCAGCACCAAGACCTCGATTTCGTCCATCTCAAGACCGGTCCGGGCGCGGAGGTCCTCGACGGCGTTTGCCGCGAGAGAAAAAGCGTCTTCGTCCTCCGCCGCCTGGCTGATTTCCAGGACCCCGAGTTTGTTTTCGACGAATTCCTCATCGCAGTCGAAGCCCGCAGCGCGCTCGAGATTGTCGATCCGCCTGGCGGGAAGATAAGTGCCGATGGCTTCGATTCCGATCATGATGAACTGGCGGGCGGCTGGAGAGAAAAACACAGGTATCCGGCGTCCACACCGCCCACTTCTATCACACTTCGAGTAAGCTTCACTCCCAACTGATTCTTGATCCGGATCGAGAGCCGTCGCCAGGGTTGGCGGAAAAGCGGCTCCGGGTTCCGGGTCTCCGTGAACAGCCACTTACCGGGATGCTCCTTAAAGACCTCCAGATGCATCGCCTTGTTCATGGCGACGAGGATTTCCATCAACTTGAACCGATCGAGAGAATCATCGTGCTCCAGCGTTACTGTTTTCGCCTCGGCATCGACAACACAACGCTCCACAATCTCTTCCTCCGGATAGGGCTCTCTGGCGGTGACATCCTTGCCGGTTTCCACGAGAACTCGCTTGAGCTTTTCTCCGCCAACCTCGCAGAGAAAGCTGGCGTTGGCTTCACGGTCTCCGAGTTCGTCCTCGGTAATCACCGCAATCCGGGTGCGAGCGAAGTTTCGAAAGATCAGGCGGACATCATGACAACTATCGATCCCGACCTGCCCGTCCAAATGGGCCAACACCGCATGATAGACATCGGCACTCTGGAGGTAGTCTCGCGCCCCTTTGAAGGGGATTTCGATTTCAAATGATTCAAGTACAGGCATCGATCTACTTCGTTTTTCTCAGGTGATCCAACGCCCGTTTGCGATGGTTGTAGGCATAGTTTCCCGAAACTGCCTCGCCAGCCTCCACCGTCTGCACGACCACGCTTCCCATGTGGATCTTGGCACCGGCCTTGATCCTGGTTCCCTGGGCCACACTGGTCGAGGCCCAAACTTCGGCACCATCCTCGAGCACGGAAGCCCCGGCGAGGACGCAGTTCCCGCCAACCACGCAACGGCGGCCAATGGAAACGTCGTGACCGATATTGGTGAGCAACCCAACGTAACTGTCCGAGCCAATGGTCGTGGGACGGCCGAAAACGGACTTCACGATGCAGGTGCCCGCCAGCACCACAACCCGGTCTCCAAGAAGCACAGAACCGGCATGGGAAAAGCGAAGCGCATTCCCTTCCTCGTCGATCACCGGCATCAGGCCATCGGCACCGATCACCGCGTTCTGGCCAATGTAGGCATCGTCACCGATGACGCAGTGATCTCCGATGCGGGCGCCGGCCTCGATGACCACACGATCGCCGAGGCGGACTTTCGGCGAGACCGTGGCGTCGGGATGAATCCGGCAGTCGACGCCCATCGACGGCTCCCATTCGGGCTCGAGCCAACCCTCCACATGCAGTTGCTGGTAGAGGCGGAAGAACTCGAGTCGCGGGGTCGGGCTGACAACGTAGGATTTTCCGGCAGCCTTGACGCGTTCTTCCAAATCGGGCGGAACGAGGAAGGCCGACACATTCTCGTTGGCCAAACCCGCATTGAGAAAATTCACCTGGGCGGCGTAGATCAGGGCACCCGGTTGATCGGCGGCGCTGCTGTCCAGTCGCTGAAATACTCCATCTTTTCCCACCAAGGTGGGATCGAATCGCTCCGACAAGCGCAGTGCCGTTTTCACCGTTTCTGGATGTCTCTAGTAGAGGTACCTCGCCAATGACGTCCCCTCCAGATCGGAGGTGATCGCATCGACAATTCCGGGGTCCAGTTTCCCGTGCCACCCGTCGTCCTGCCGACGGTGACTGCGAAAAACTCCGTAGGGATCTTCCTTTTCGCCCCTTTTTTCACGGCTGTCCCGCAAAAAGTGCTTCGTCTGGGATTGAAAATCGAGCCCACAGAACTCAAGAAGCTTCCGCGCAACCGTCTCCGGTTCAGCCAATAACTCCCGATACTCCACCAGGATCACTCGTTCGGGAAAGGCTTCCGCCAATGCCGTGAATGAAGTCGTCGCTTCCTTCCACTTTTCGAAACCGTTGAACTCTTCAGGCCGGTTCAGGTTTTTTCGGAGAGCGTAGCGCCATTCCTCCTCGGGCTTCCAACCGAGGTCTCCTCTGAATTCGCGCGGCGCCCGGAGCCAAGAGTGAATCACCGCGAATGGACTGCGGACCAGCAATACCAGCTTGAGATCGACGGCACTCCGCGCGAGGCGAAAAAGGATGTGGTGGTAGCGAACCTCCTTGTAGACCACGCAATCCGCATCCGGACTTTTCTCGAAACGAGGCAGGGAACCGCTTTCCCGTTTCTCCTCCTGGCAGAGGAACGCATCGTCGGATTCCGCAATTTCTTCGAAGAACCTGGTGATGGTGGGATCGTCCGATTCGGTGCCCAGGTAGTGTTTGAAAGCCCAGGAAAAGAGAGGCTGGTAGCGATAGATCGTGCGGGGCGAGCTGTTGAAAATTTCACCCAACCAGGTGGTGCCCGAGCGCGGCACGCCGTGGATCGCGATGCGGGAGGTGACCTTCATGGGCTATTTTCGGATGTCGACCCGGTATTGAGAGAGCCGTTCGTGGCAGCCGTCGCGACCAATCCAGGCGATGGCATCGAGGATGGAGAGATCAGGGACGAACTCGCTCCCGATTTTCCCCTGCTGATACTCAGCTGGCCTTGGCCGGAGAAAGGCGAGTTCGAGTCCCGCCTCGTGAAACAATGGCGCGTCGTAGAGCATCTCCCCACCTGGCGGGTTCAAATAGGCGCCCGCCGATTCCCTTCGACAGATGTCGATGATCCGATCTTGTCCGCGAAGTTCCTCCCGCGGATGCACCTCGCTCGCGATCGCCATTGAAGTCTGTATTCCGAGAAATCCGCGAAGCAATTCCAGCGATGCCCTCAGGAAGACCGAAAGGCGCGGTTCTTCGATCTCCGTCAGGATCTTGAGAAGCTCGCAGGCGTCCTCTCCGTGGGGCGCTTCCCGATACGCCCGCGAGACCTGGGCACCTAACTTTTCGCGCCATGGGGAATCCGGCACGATCTCGATTTCGTGAATGCACCGATTCTGGCTGGCACCGACGAGGGGAATCGTCATCCAGTGCGGCGTGCCGTCGAGGAGGATCCGGTTTCGATTGATCCATCCTCGCTTGATGAAATTGACGTCGTCGAGGATGACGAACCGGTCGACTGCCGCCATCAACTGAAAATACCCAAGGTAAGGCAGGAAATACGGCTGCATCACCGCGACCCGCGGCGACGGCAGGGACACTGTTTCCCTCGAGCTTTCGAAAGAAGTCGTCGGTGAGCCGGATTCGTTCATTTCCTCATCGAGCAGCAGCGCGTGCGATTTCACTGGCGACCTTTTCCACCACCATTTCTTCGATACCCGGAAATACCGGCAGACACATGACCCGCGTCGCCATTTCTTCGGCCACCGGCATCGAGGGGCCGGGTTCAAGTCCTGGCAGTCGATGCAGAGGAGGATAGAAATAGCGGCGCGGATAGATGCTCGCCTCCGCGAGACGATCGCGAACGGACTCCACCGCCCGTTCGTCGGGCAGGACCACCGGCAAATAGGCATAGTTCCAGTCGACTTCCGGACCGGGCTTCAAGAATCGGAGGCCCTCCACCCCGTCGAGCCGCTGCCAGTAGTCCTCCACCACGGCCCGACGCGAGGCGATGATGTCTTCGACGTGCTCGAAAACCGCCAGGCCCATCGCGGCGTGGAGCTCACTGAGTTTCCCGTTGATCCCGATGCCATGGAAATCCTCGCGCCCCTTGTGCCCAAAGTTTCGCATGTAGGCGACGCGTTCGGCCAATTCGGAATCGGAAACCGTCACCGCACCACCTTCAGCGCAATGGAAGATCTTGGTGGCGTGGAAACTGGAAATGGCGGCATCGCCGTAGCGCATCATGCCACGTCCGCGAAAACGCGCCCCGAAGCAGTGCGCGGCGTCATAGATGATCTTCAGCCCGTATTTCTCGGCCACTCTACCGATGCCATCAATGTCGCACGGAAACCCGTAGACATGGGTCGCGAGGATCCCGGTCGTCTCCGGCGTGATGACCGACTCGATAGCGGCGGGATCGATCGCAAGAGATTCGCGATCGATATCAGCAAAGACCGGCCGGCAGTGCTGCCACACCAGGCTGGAAGTCGTCGCGACGTAGGAGAAGGGGGTCGTAATCACGTCTCCCGCGAATTCCAGAGCCTCGATCGCGATCTGCAGGGCCACCGTTCCGTTGCAGATCGCGAACAGGTGATCGACATCAAGATAGTCTCGCAAACGGCTTTCCAAGCGCGTTACAAGCGGACCGTGATTCGTAAGTTGGCCCGTCTCCCACACCCCTTCGAGAAGAGCCACGTATTCATCCAGACCCGGAAGAAACGAGCGGGTCACCTGCACGGAACCCCGCCAGTCCGCCGGGCCCCGGACAATCCTGTTTTCTTGGTTACCGCTCACGGACGTTTCAGATCGTTGAATGATTTCTCGGAGATTTCCTTTTCTATCGCTTCTTCGAGCTGACCATATTTGCGAACCAGCACAATGAACTCTCCACCATTTTTCGCGGCCCATTCGATTTCGAAAGGCATCTCCAATCGCCGGCGCGCTTCGATGAACATTTCGAGAATCTCCGACTGGGTCCACACATGGAAGTGGATGTTTTTCTGCTCTTTGTGAAACCGAACAGGGTCGCTGTTCTTCCCCACGTGAGTCGTCCAATCCTCGTAGACTGAAAGATCCTCCTCAGTGCGATCGATCCGGAAGTCTTCTTCGATATGATCAAACGGGGTAATTGGCCGTTCCACATCGAAAGTAAATCGCTTGTCCGGCAAGGCGAGAAAGATCAATCCTCCGGGCTTCAACACGCGAAGAAAATTATTGAGAGTCCTCAGCGGATTGATGCAGTGCTCCAGCATATGGTTGGCAATGACGAAGTCCTGCGATTCATCCGGCACGATCTCCAATGTCTCGCCGTCGCAAACATAGTCAGTTTCGACGATGGCCTCTGGATCGAGATTGGGATGGCGTTGGATATTCTCTTCCCGGGTAGCCAGATCCACATATTTCACCCGCACCCGATCTGGTACCGGGAGAGGAAAATGCAGGGCGCCGATCTCGATTCCCTCCCCCTCCAACGCTGTCGCCAGCAGTTTTCGCGGATGACGAGATTTGCTGCCAATGTCGGCAAATCCCGCTCGGGCTGCCAAGCGTGCTTCATCGCGTTGGTTTTTCAGATCGACATTTTGCTGACGAAGTTTCTCGATGCGTTTCGTTGCTTCGGAGAGTCGGGACTCCACCTTCTGCAACTGGCGCCGAGTGACTATCGGAAACTTCATCGTGAAATGGGAGCCTCGTAGAATTCAGGACTCGGCAACCTTTCCGCGATTCGGCGGAAATGCCAATTCCGTGGTTTCCGATTGCAGGGAAAGGTTCGGAGTCCAGCAGGGATCGTGGTCGAAGAAGCTTGGCCATTTTTTTGCCAACGCCGCATTTTCCCGCGCGGCACGATCGGCGCCCTCGGGCGTCTTTTCTAGATCGGCCCGGCTAGCCGACTCATGATGGATCAACTCAGCGAAGGGCGTGTAGAGATTGTGATAGCCAAGCTCTCGTAGCTTCAGGCAGAAGTCGACATCGTTGAGCCCGATACGGAACTCTCCCTCATCGAGACCTCCGACCTTCTCAAAGAGCGACCTCTCCACCACCAGGCAAGCGGCAGTCAGAGCCGAGTAGCGCTGGGCGAGCGCTGCCCGCGCACCGTGCGTGAGTTCTGCGTTGGCGTCTCCCCGGAAAGGATGCCCTGCTCCGCTGACCATTCCGATCACCACACCAGCATGCTGGAGGCGTCCGTCGGGATAGATCAACTTGGCTCCCACCGCCCCTATCTCGGGCCGGGCCGCCTGAGAGACCAGCTCCCGGAGCCAATCGCCGCTGATCACTTCAAGGTCATTGTTCACCAAACCGATGAAAGGTCGATCCGTCGCCGCGACAGCGAGATTGTTGAGGCGAGAGTAGTTAAACTCTCCCGCGACGGGAAGAACTCGCACTCGCGAGTCCCGCACCACAATTTCGCGAAGGAATTCGATGGTCTGAGGATCATCGGATTCGTTGTCGACGATCAGCAGTTCGAAATCCCGGTAATCGGTTTTCTCCAGGATCGTCTCTACCGCCACACGCAACAAGGGTAGCAGGTTCCGCGTCGGCATGATCAAGGTGACCGGCGGCGGTGGTTCTGGCAGAGGCCAGACCACCCGCACAAAATCCCCGGCGTGACCGACTTCTTCGACCCGTCGTCCGATCCGCTCCAGGTGCTGCTCGACAGCTCGTCGGGCCGCTTTGGCCGCGTAGGGTTTTTCGTCTCCGCTGACCGAAGTGCTCCCGGGAATCTGTCGCCAGTGATAGAGCACTCTTGGAATGTGGCGGATTTTCGATTCATCACTGATCTCAAGAACGCGGAAAAAGAGATCCCAATCCTGGCTTCCCTCCATCCCAATCCGAAAGCCACCTGCTTCGCGAACTTTTGTCAGCCGATAGACGCCGAGATGCGAGATGCAATTCTGGGCAAGGAGGAGATCGTAGTTGAAATCTGGTTTGAAATAGGGATCAAAACGCCGGCCCTTGGTGTCGATCTTGTCCTCGTCGGAAAAGAATACGTCGACTTCCGGATGGGCGAGAATTTCCTCCGCCATCCAATAGAGAGCGTGCGGCGGCAGTTCATCGTCGTGATCGAGCAGTGCCATGAAATCTCCGGTCGTCAGTTCGATGGCGGAATTCGAAGCTGCCGAGATGTGACCGTTCTCGGTGCGATACGCCGCCTTGATCCGGGGATCGACCGCTGCCAATTCCTCCAGGACACCGCGAACATGCGGCTCGGGCGAGGCGTCGTCGGCGATGCAGAGTTCCCAGTGGGGATAGATCTGTTCCCGCACCGAATCGATCATCCGCCGCAGCCAGTTTTCAGGAGTGTTGTAGACCGGCACAACCACGGAAATCAGGGGCGGGTTCGGCATCGCCTCGATTCGCCGCAGCATTTGATCGCGTTCCGGTTGATCGATCCGGTCGTACCGCTCGATCCAAAGTTGGTAGAGATCCTCCTGTGAAGTTTTCCGACGCCACGGCCATTCGATCCGAGGAGCCTTGAAGATGCGCCGCTCGAAGCGATGCCATTTGCCGTCCGCGGTTCGGCACTCCATCACCACCTCGCCGCCGCCACGGGGCAACTCCACCTCGACAAGAAAACCGCTGCGTCCCGATTCCGCCGCGTCCGGAAAGATCCGTCCGACCTGTGGCCGGGCCTGTTTTCGACGCGCCTTGTAGGTGCGATCCCCCACCCGCGCGCGAATGCCTTTCAGAGGATCTCCGGAAATGTCGAAACACCAGCCCCGGATCGTGGTTTTCCGCGAATCGACTCGATCGGAGACGGGCGATTCGATCGCGAATCGAATCATGCTGGTGTCGTCATCAACCATGAGTTGCTTCCGTCACGCCTGCTTCCACGAACTCGGCAATCGCCGAAATCACTTCGTCCTTCTGCGCGTCGTTGAGTTCCGGGTAAATGGGGATGCTGAGAACCTCGTCCGCCAAGCGATGAGCCACCTCGCAACCCTGGCGTGATGCGTCCGGCAACGACTGAAAGCAGGGCTGCTGATCCATCGTCACCGGGTAGTAAATCTCGCAGCCGATCTCGCGAGCCAACAAGGAATCGCGCAAGGCATCCCGCCGACCTTCGCCGATGACGCGAAGCGTGTACTGGTTCCAGATGTGTTCGTTGTGATCGTAGGCAATCGGCAGAATGAGTGTGGCACCCTCTTCCTCGATCCACTCCGATTGGGTGTCAGCACAGCGACAGTGCGCGGGATCGGCTTCGACCACGCCGGGCAATTCGCGAAGCCGCTCGGTGAAATACGCCGCGTTGGCCTGCCGTTTCAGGGTGTAGTCCGCGTAATGCGGCAGTTTCACTTCCAACATCGCCGCCTGGAGGGTGTCGAAACGGAAGTTCGCCCCGACCAAGTGATGATAGTATTTCGGCCGGCCACCGTGGACGCGCAGGATGGTGGCCCGATCGGCGAGTTCGTCGTCGTTGGTGACGAGGAGCCCCCCATCGCCGAAACCCCCGAGGTTCTTGCTCGGGAAAAAGCTGTAGCAACCGAAGTCGCTCATCGTTCCACAGGCCTTGCCTCGATAAGTGGCTCCAATGGCCTGGGCACCGTCCTCAATCACCCGCAGGCCGTGTGCTTCGGCCAACGCGTTGACCGCATCCATGTCGGCACTCTGTCCGAAGAGATGCACCGGCACGATCGCCTTCGTCTTTTCGGTGATTTTCCGCCGGGCATCGACGACGTCGAGATTGAAACAGACCGGGCAGACATCGACAAACACCGGCGTCGCGCCGGTCCGGGCGATCGTTCCCGCCGTGGCAAAAAAGGTAAAGGAGGGACACAGCACCTCATCTCCCGGTTCCAGCCCCAGCGCCATGAATGCCAGCAGCAACGCATCGGTGCCAGAGGAAACTCCAAGCGCATGCTTCGCCCCGAGCATCTCGGCGGCTGCTTTTTCAAACGATGCCACCTCGGGTCCGAGAATGAAACGCCCATGACGGAGCACGCGCCGGAAAGCGGCTTCGAGTTCCGCTTCCAGGGGCAGGTTCTGCGCGTTGACATCGAGAAGCGGGACCGCCATAACACCGGGAAAAATTGCGCCCGAAACTACGGGCGACACCTCCGAAAGCAAGCCTCAATCAAAGCACTTGCGCCACTCAGCCGACGCTGCATCGGCTCCGGAATCTCCCTCCTTTGGTGCCCAGGGAGCGAACTCCTTGTCGGTGGTCGGGTCGTAGGGGCCTCGTTTGATTTCCAGAACCACGGTGTTGGGCGCCAGAATGACCATGCCGTGCCAGAGGTTGGGTTCGATATCGAGCAGGGCGACACTTTCGCGCTCCGAGAGGCGGTGACTCGACACCACCTCCCCGGACTCATCGAACAAGAGAAAGCCCAGTTCGCCGCGCAAGACCTGGACCGTTTCGATGGCATGGTCGAGCGGATGGCGGTGCGGGGCGACGTAGGTGTCCGGCTGCATGAAATTCAACATGCGCTGCACCCGGGCCTCGGGCCGCCGGTGAATCGGAAAAATAATGCGCCGCCGCGGACTGTGGCGAGCCGCTTCACAGCCTTGGGCCATCAAGGCATCGGTCAGGACAAAGATCGGTCCTTCCGCCGAGGGCAAAGCCAAGCGAGTCGCGTTCGATACCCCTTCCCTGTTTCCGGATTCATTCATACGAGAACCCATCCACCCCGCCCCGCCAAATTTCGAAAAGAAATCGGGAAAAAACTTGAAATGATTCAAATGAAATGTTATTTTGATTCAGATGAAATACAGATCAGACAGCTCTTTCGTCCATCAGGTTCGGTCGAATGCTGTGACCGGGCCTTCAGATCGTTTGCGCGAAGGCACCGATGTCAGCGAACCGTCCGCTGTGATTGCCCGGATCCGCGAAGGGATGCCGATGGCCGAATTCGACGCCCTCGCCATCTGGCTGGAGCTGCCCGATGAGCGGCTCGCTCCCCTGCTGGGGATTTCTCGGGCCACCCTCCATCGCCGCCGCAAGAGCGGGCACCTGGAGTCTCCGGAGAGTGAGCGGATCGTTCGCTTCGCCCGCCTGATGGGGCGTGCCGTGGAAGTGCTCGGAGACGAGCCGTCCGCCCGGGAGTGGCTGCGCACTCCCGCGGTCGCCTTTCGTGGCGAGTCGCCATTGTCATTTGCCGACACGGAGGTGGGTGCCCGCGAAGTGGAGTATCTTCTCGGCCGCCTGGAGCATGGCGTTTTTTCCTGAACGATGCGCTGTTTTCGGATCGTCAGACCTCACTATGCCGCGTCGGCACTCAGCGGCGAGGGCGCCCGGTTCTACGGAGGGCGCTGGAACTTACCCGGTTGGCGCTGCGTCTACGCGGCGGAAAGCCGCGCGCTGGCGGTCCTGGAATTGCTGGTTCATCTCACCGGAAAAAGCCGGGGACTCACCTATCGCCTCCTCACGGTGGAAGTGCCCGAAGCCACGGTCGCAAACGCGGGATCACTCCCGGACGGCTGGAGCGTTTCCCCTCCGGGACCGCATTCACAGAACCTGGGAACGGAATGGCTGCGGGCTTCGAACACCGCCGCCCTCCGCGTTCCCTCGGTCCTGATTCCGGAGGAAAGCAATGTGTTGCTGAATCCCGACGCGGCCGGTTTCGGCGACATCCGCGTGGTCGACGAACGCGATTTCCAGCTCGATCTCCGGTTTGCAGAAACGGGCTGAGCTGCCCCTTCAGTCAACAGGGTCAAGTCCGCGACCTGACCCTGTCAGGCGATGTTGGTGTAGACCGCCTGGACGTCCTCGTCGTCTTCGATCTTGTCGATGAGGATTTCGATTTCTTCGAGCTGGTCCTCGGAGAATTCCTGCGGCGCATTGGGAATCCGCTTGAGTCGGGCCTTGGCGCCCTCGATTCCCATGTCGGTGATCGCCTGGTTGAGGCGTCCAAAATCGGTGAAGTCGCCATAGACATAGGCGGTGCCTTCATTGACCTCGAGTTCCTCGAGTCCGGAGTCGATCAGTTCCAGCTCGATCTCGTCCATTTCGCGATCTTCGGGAACGGGGAACTCGATGACCGCCTTGCGATCGAAGAGAAATTCCAGTGATCCGGTCGGCACCATCTGACCACCGCCCTTGTTGAAGATCGTCTTCAGGTTGGCCACGGTCCGGTTGGTGTTGTCGGTCGCGGTTTCGACAAAGATGAGCACGCCGTGGGGTCCCTTGCCCTCGTAGTTCACCTCGTCGTAGTTCGCCGAATCCTTGCCGGCAGCGCGCTTGATGGCCGACTCGACATTGTCTTTGGGCATGTTCTCGGCCTTCGCGTTGGCGATGGCGAGACGCAGCTTGGCGTTCGATTCGGGGTCGGGACCGCCCTCTTTGACGGCCATGGTGATGGATTTCGCGATCTTGGGAAACACCTTGGACATCTTGTCCCAGCGTTTTTCCTTGGAGGCACGACGGTATTCAAAGGCTCTGCCCATAAAAAATCAGCAAGTGGGTGGGTTTTCTTGAAATCGGGCGGGATGATAGACCGCTTCCCCCCGCCCTTCAAGCGGTCCCGAAAGTGGCAGCCTCATAAGGATTCGAACCTTAACAAACAGAACCAGAATCTGTCGTGCTACCGTTACACCATGAGGCTGTGGGTGATTCGTCGCGGAAAATCGATTCCGGGACTGGTGCGAACGGGAAACAAGCGCAAGTGCGGCCGAGATTCAACCGGATTTCCGAGGTTTTCACGGCGAACCGGACTTGCCCGGAGAGGCGAATCGCGATTGGATCTGGCATGGGCCGAATCCTGTTTCCCACGCTGTTTCTCCTCTTCCTGACCGGTGGTTCGACACCTTCGGCTTTTGCGGAGGACTGGCCGCACTGGCGTGGGGCGAATCGCGACGCGATCACCTCGGAAAGGTCCGGATGGAAAGGTGAGAGTTGGATTGCTGATATACCGCTATGGCAGACCAATGTCGGCGAAGGGGCATCGTCCCCTATCGTATCGGAAGGACATGCCTACACCTTTGGCTGGTCGAAGGAGAACGACTTCGTTCGCTGCCTCGATGCCCAAACCGGCGAACTGGTCTGGGAACAGAGCTACCCCTCCCCGTCATATGGGCGCCGAGCCGTCGGCGATCAGAAAATGTACGGCGGCGCCACCGCCACCCCGGAACTCGATCCGAAAAGCGGACACCTCTTCACCCTCAGTTGCGACGGCGATCTTCGTGCCTGGGACACGAGAAATGCGGGCAAACTACTCTGGTCGCTGAATCTCTACGATCGCTACGACATTCCGCAGCGAACGCAGATCACGAAACGGAAAAACACCCTGCGCGACTATGGCTACACGACCTCGCCCTTCGCGTTCGGTGATTGGGTCATCGTCGAAGCGGGCGATCCAAAACAGGGCAACCTGCTCGCTTTCGCTCAAGCAACCGGCGAACTCGCCTGGGCCTCCGAGAATCGAGATCCGGCAGGGCATTCGGGCGGCTTGGCTGAGCTGACGCTGGAGGGAATCCCCTGTGTCGCCGTGGCCACTTCCTTCGGCCTCCACGTGGCGCGGCTCGATGGGGCGAATGCCGGGAAAACGGTCGCATTCTTCGAGTGGAAAACGGACTTCTCCAACACCGTCGCCGGGATTGCCGTGGAGGGTTCGGACGTGCTCATTTCCTCTCGCTACAACCAGATGGCGATGGCGCGGGTTCACCTCGACCTGAAAAATGGCGCCAGCGAAGTGTGGCGAAACCGCTATCCCACCGGCGTGTGCACGCCCGTCATTCACGACGGCAAGATCTACTTCGCCAACAAGGGTGTCTTCTGCATGGATTTCGAGACCGGTGACCTCGACTGGGCCGGAGGGAGCATCGGTGACGCCGGTTCGTGCCTTGTCACGGGCGACGATCGGATCGTGGCTTGGGGAAATGGCGGTGACTTGTCCCTGTTCGAAACCGCCAAACGATCGCCCGACAAATGCCTCTGCTTGTTCGAGCAATCCGGCGTTGCTCGCGATGTGGCATGGCCCCACGTGGTGCTCGCTGACGGACGGCTTCTTCTGAAGACGCTGAACGGCGACCTTTCCTGCTATCCGGTTTCTCCGTAACCCTCGATCGCGTTCTTGCCCTGAGACCCGATTTCGATTCAATCTGCGGCCATGAAACGTTTCTCCCCGCTTCTCGTCTCCCTGTTGGCACTCGCCGTCGCCGGATCGGCTCAGGCTCACGATGCCGCCGCCGCAATGGCCAAGGCCGCCAACGATTGGCTGGAAACACTCGATGCCCAGCAGCGCGAGACAGCCACCTTCGAGGTGACCGACGCCGACCGCACCAACTGGCACTTCATTCCGAAGCCCTTCGAAGGCGAAGGCATGCGCGGCGGTCTGCCAATGCGGGACATGCGACAGGACCAGCGAGCCCTGGCCTTTGCCCTGATCAGCACTGGGATGAGTCACCAGGGTTTCGTGACCGCGACGCAGATCATGAGCCTCGAACAGGTGCTCTGGGAAATGGAAAACCATTCGCCGAAACGGAGCCCTGAAATGTACTACCTCAGCATCTTTGGCGAGCCAGGATCCAAGGCCTGGGGCTGGCGGATCGAAGGTCATCACATGTCGATCAACTTCACGGTTGCCGATGGTAAAGTGGCCTCCGGCACTCCGCTGTTCTTCGGATCGAATCCCGCCGAGATTCTCGAAGGACCGCGCAAGGGCCTGAAAGTGCTGGGACCGGAAGAAGACCTGGGTCGCGCTTTCGCGATGTCGCTGAGTGACGAGCAGAAAAAGCAGGCCGTTATCGCCGACAAGGCGCCAAAGGACGTGCTCTCCGAGGCACTGCCGGAAGTGGAATCACTGGGTCAGGAGGGTATCCCATTCACGGCGCTGACTGACGATCAGAAAAAAGCGATTCGCGAACTGATCGACATCTACGTGCGTCGCGTGCGTCCCGAGATCGCCGACGACGAGATGAAAGCGATCGAGGCCGCCGGGATCGACAAGATCGTGTTCGCCTGGGCGGGCGAATTCGAAGACACAAAACCGCAGTATTACCGCATCCAGGGACCGACTTTCCTGCTCGAATACGCGAACACCCAGAATGGCGCCAACCATGTCCACGCCGTCTGGCGCGACTTCAAGGGCGACTTCGGCCGCGATGTGCTGCGCGAACATTTCGCCTCGGTGCCTCACTGACCGAGCAATTTTTTTGACAGGATTGACAAGATTTTTTGGATTCAGAGTCGAATCGGAGATGGTAGATTTTTGACAGCCGCCATCAATCTCTGTTGGGGGCGAACAGTCGCGGTTCTTTTTGGAGACGAAGTAAAACGAACGAGAGGTCTCCGACAAAAGGTTAGGGCTCACCTCTTCGGTGCCCGAACCGCAGATACCGCGAACAACTCCCTCAAAACCAAAAAATCCTGCCTCATCCTGTAAATCCTGTCTCCCATCATGATCTACTTTCTGCACACCCGCATCCGTGTCAGCGACCTGGAGGAAACCATCGCCTTCTATGAAAAGCTCGGCTTCAAACTGACTCGCCGTACCGACAAGTCACCGGCCGGAAATCAGCTCGCCTTTCTCGAACTCGACGGCAGCGATCATTTCCTCGAGCTGTGCTACTCACCCGATTTCAAAGTCGAGTTTCCCGAGGACCTCATGCACACCGCCGTGGGTGTGCCTGACATCATGGCCTACTGCGATAATCTGGAAAAGTCAGACATCGAGATCTGGCCGGACGATTGGCGGGAAGCCTTTCCTTCCGGCGCGAAAAGCAAGATGGCTTTCGTGACAGATCCCGACGGCTACGAAGTGGAAATCCTCGAGCGTGCCCCCGAAGGCACCAAATCCGAGGACAAGGTGCTCGACAGCTGAGCCGTTTCTCCATTTTCCATCCGCGCTGCGATGATTGTCGGCTGTCCCCGGGAGATCAAGGCGCAGGAAAACCGCGTCGGCCTCACCGCCCCCGGTGCCGCCCAGTTGGTGCGCCGTGGGGTGAAAGTGATCGTGGAAACCGGCGCGGGTGCGGGCGCCGATTATCTCGATGAGGAATATCGCGACGCGGGCGCCGAGATTGTCGACACGGCGGCCGAGGTTTTCGAAAGAGCGGACCTGATCGTCAAAGTCAAGGAACCACAGCCGCAGGAAATCGCGATGCTGCGGAGCGGCCAGACGCTTTTCACCTACCTGCATCTCGCCGCCGACAAAAAGCTGACCGAGGATCTCGTCGCCACTGGTGCTACCGCCATCGCCTACGAAACGGTCAAAGTCGGACATCGTCTGCCGCTGCTCGAACCCATGAGCGAAGTCGCCGGACGAATGAGTGTGATGGTCGGCGCTTATTTTTTGGCGAAGCATTCCGGCGGACGCGGCACCCTGCTCGGCGGAGTGCCCGGCGTGCTGCCCGGTCGTGTCACCATCCTCGGGGGAGGCACTTGCGGGACCAATGCTGCCAAGGTCGCCACCGGCGTCGGGGCCGATACCACGATTCTCGAAGTGAGCAGCGAACGCATGACCTGGCTCGACACCGCGATGCCTGCGGCGCGAACACTCTACTCCAGTGAATCGGCGCTCATGGAGATTTTGCCGCGCACGGATCTGCTGATCGGCGCCGTCCTCGTCCCCGGCGCTCGCGCACCGAAACTCGTCACGCGTGAAATGCTGCGCTCGATGCGCAACGGCACCGTGCTCGTCGACATCGCCGTCGATCAGGGAGGCTGCGTCGAGACCACTCACCCGACCACGCACGAAGATCCGGTCATTGTCGAGGAAGGCGTCATCCACTACTGCGTCGCCAACATGCCCGGCGCTTATGCGCGCACCTCGACCCAGGCCCTCACCAGCGTCACTTTGCCTTACGTGCAGTATCTCGCCACCGAAGGTCTGCACGGCGCCTGTCATCGGCATCCCGAACTCATCGGCGGCATCAACTGCCAGGACGGTCGCCTCACCTGCCGCGAGGTCGCCGACGCTCACGGACTCGACTGGACCGAGCCGGAGTGCTGAGCCGGGCGAAGATTCGACCAGGGCAAATCTGATTGCGCCATTGAATCCGCCGGATTCTCCACCTTACCCTGTTGGCTCATGAATCAAACCCTCTTGAATCCCCGCCTTCTGGTTTTCGCCATTGTCTGCGGCCTTTGCCAGGCGATCCCGCAACCATCGCTTCGCGCCGCCGAACCATCGCTTCCCAACATCATGGTCTTCCTGGTGGATGACATGGGGGTGATGGACACCTCGGTGCCGTTTCTGACCGACGAATCCGGCAAGCCGAAACGCTACCCGCTCAACGACTACTACCGCACGCCTTCGATGGAGCGACTCGCGGCGCAAGGGGTTCGCTTCAACCAATTCTACGCCATGAGCGTCTGCTCGCCGACGCGGATTTCCATCATGACCGGCCAGAATGCCGCCCGTCACCGGACCACAAACTGGATCAATCCCTGGCAGAACAACGGCGGTCCACAGGGCCCCCCGGACTGGAATTGGACCGGTTTGAAAAGCAGCGACGTCACCCTGCCGGGCGTCCTGAAGACCAAGGGCTATCACACCATCCACATCGGTAAAGGTCACTTCGGTCCCGAGGAAACCGAAGGCGCCGACCCGGCCAATCTCGGTTTCGACATCAACCTGGCGGGCCGCTCCATCGGCGCCCCGGGCAGCTACTACGGTGAGAAGAATTTCGGACTCGGCACCAAAAGGGAAAAGAGCGCCGTGCCCCATCTCGACCAGTATCACGGCACCCACACTTTCCTGACCGAGGCCCTCACCATCGAAACGAAGAAACTCATCGCGGACTCGGTGAAAAGTGAGACGCCGTTTTATCTCTACTTTGCCCACTACGCCGTTCACGCGCCCTTCGATTCCGACCCACGGTTTGCCGATCACTACGCGGAATCCGGGAAACCGGAGGCCGCCCAAGCCTTTGCGACCCTGATCGAGGGCATGGACAAGAGCCTCGGCGACATGCTCGATCAGTTTGATACTCTCGGCATCGCCGAAAACACGCTCGTGTTTTTCCTTGGCGACAACGGCTCCGACGCACCGCTCGGAGACCAGCACGTTGTCGCCTGCGCCGCTCCGCTGCGTGGCAAGAAGGGTGCCCACTACGAGGGCGGCATGCGCGTGCCCTTCATCGCCGCCTGGGCGAAAGCCGATCCCGAAAATGCCTGGCAACAGAAACTCCCCATTCCCGCAGGAGCCATCCAGGGTCAGGTCGCCAACGTGACCGACCTATTTCCCACCATCCTCAGCCTGGTCGGCGCGGAGAATCCGGGAGGACATGCCGTCGACGGTCGATCGCTCAATACGCTCCTGACCGGCAAGGCAGATCCCTCACGTCCGGAGCAATTCCTGATGCATTACCCGCACTCCCCGCACCGCAGCAATTACTTCACGGTCTGGCGCGACGGCGATTGGAAGGCCATCTACCATGCCCTGCCCGAGATTCCGACCACCGGCGGGTTCATCCAGTTCGAAGGTGGGCACTACCAGTTGTTCAACCTGAAGAACGATCCTTTCGAGCAGGAAAACCTCGCCGAAAAAGAACCCGAAGTGTTGAAACGAATGATCGCCGGAATGCGCGACGCCTTGCAGGCCGATCACGCCGTCTACCCGGTGAGCAAAGCTGGCGAGGAGTTGCCTCCCGTGGTGCCGTGATCGGCTCGACCACTTACTTCTGCGTATTCCAGTCCACCCCGTCGGCCATGATGCTGGCGTTGATCTCGAGGAGTTCCTTTTTCAGCTTTTCGAGGAGCTCCGGGTGATCGGCGGCGACGTCAGTTGTCTGGCGCGGGTCTTTCTTGAGATTGAAGAGCTGGTAGTTCGTGTAACCGCCGGATTTGATCTTTGGAATCCAGGCTTCCTGAAACATGTTGTCGGTCGAAAGCTCGTAGTCGGGATCGGCAACCAGCGACCAATCGCCATCCCGCATCGCCACGATAGGTCGGCTTTTCTGGAGGTGCCAGAACAGCGGCTGATGCCGGGTGAAGGCTTCGGCGTTTCCTTCCAACAGCGTAGACAGATCGGAGCCGTCGAGATGGACACCGACCGGCTTTTCCAATCCAAGCAGCCCGCAGACCGTCGGCAGCACATCGACGAGTCCGGCGGGTTCGTCGGACACGACCCCGGCGGAGATCTTGCCTGGCCAGCAGAAAATACCGGGCACGCGGATGCCGCCCTCCCAGTTCACGCCTTTCTTCCCGCGCAGGCCACCAGTGCGGTCGTCACGGTAGGTTCCGTTGTCCGACGCGTAAATGATGAGCGTGTTTTCGGGCGCATCGACTTTGCGGAGTTCCTCCAACAGGCGGGCGATGGCGCGGTCGGTGTTGTCGATGGTGCCGGAGTAGATCGCCCCCTTGTCCTTGAGGTTATCGGCATTGTATTCGCGCACCAATTCGTCCGGCGCCGCGATGGGAGCATGCGGTTCGTGAAACCAGATATTGAGGAAAAACGGGGCGTCCTTTTTTCGGTCGCCACGACGGTTCTCGAGCCAGTCGATCGCTTCGTCAGCCACCAACTGACAGGAATAACCTTCGAGTTTCCCCACCCGCTCACCGTTGCGGATGAAATTGTCCGGGTTGTGATGACTGGGTTCGGCGTTGTTCCAGGTGGCGAACCAATAATCGAAACCGTGCACATCCGGCTTCGGCTTGAAGGGACGCTCGTCCGTCGGCAGACCGAGATGCCATTTCCCGATGTGGGCCGTGCTGTAACCGGCCGCCTTCAGCACTTCCGCCAGCGTGACCTCCCGCTGGAGCAGGTGTGAATTCTGCGATTCATCGTGAATCCACGACCAGACACCGGCCCGAATGTGATGCCGCCCCGTCAGCAAAGTCGCGCGCGAGGGCGAACAGACCGCACACCCCGAGTAGAAATTGGTGAACCGCGTTCCCTTGGCCGCCAGCCCATCGATATTCGGTGTCTTGACCGGCCCGTCGTAACATCCCACGTCTTTCCACCCGAGATCGTCGGAGAGAAGCATCACCACATTCGGCCGCTCGGGAGTCGCGGCGTGGACCGAGCTCACGAAGTTCGAGAGCCCGACTACGACGGTGAAAATGAAAAGGCTGAGGGGAAGTTTTTTCATGCTGACGCACAGCTTGCGGGAGGCTATTCCCGGCGGCAACCGCCAACTTGAATCAAACGGTCACCCCGAAATCTTTCGACGACGCGCTTCCGCAGCCAGCGAGGCCGATTCTGCCGCCTGCTCGAGATGATTCCGCATCGCCGCCGCCGCCGCTTCCGGTTCGCGTCGTTGGATCGCGTGCAGGATGGCGAGATGTTCGTTCACGGTGGTGGAGTGAATGTCACCGAGCGTCCGGGCGCCGACAATTTCCCGCATCAGTTGGACGATGTCCCCGTAGCGACCGATTTCCGCCGCGAGTCGGCGATTTCCGGAAGCGTCGGCGATCGCGGCGTGAAGTTTCCGATCCTCTCGCCAACCGGCATCGGCGGCGTTCTGCTCACGCATCCTTTCGAACGCGGCGAGACTCTGGAAAAGCCAATCACGATCGAGCCGGGTCGCCGCCAAGCGAGCCGCTTCGACCTCGAGCAAAGTCCGAACCGCGTAGAGATCTTTCACCTCTTGCGGGCCAAAGGGGGCGAAAACCGCGCCGCAGTTTCGCCTCAGTTCCACCAGACCCAACCCGGCCAACTCGAGCAATGCTTCCCGAACCGGCGTGCGGCTGACGCCGAACCGTTCCACCGCCTCGGCCTCGGTGAGACGATCTCCGCCTTTCCACGTGCCCTCCAGCAGGCCCGTGACCATGCCGCGCACGACCGCTACCTTACCGGGGATGCGGGATGGCGAAGCGGGTGCGGTTTTGGATAGAATGGCCACGGTAGCGGATTTGCGTGATTGTATACAATCCAGCTTGAATCGCAAGGACTTTACCCTCTTAGTTCCCAGACATGACAGGGTTGAATGTCATTTTTCCCCGCGCTCAGGCGACGGGCCAACTTTGGCGGCTCGCATTCGCCGCCGGCTCGCTGGTGTCCTTTGCCCTCAATGCCGGAGCGGTCGATTTCGAAAAGGAACTGAAGCCAGTCCTCGAAAAGAAGTGCCTCAGTTGTCACAACCCGAACATCGCGAAAGGCGACGTGATCCTGGCGGACGCCGAGTCGATGTTCGATCCAGAGGCACATTTCGTGAAGCGCGGTGACGCGTTGGCGAGCGATCTCTACCTGGTCGTCACTCCGGAGGAACCCGGCGAAAAACCCTCCATGCCCGAGAAAGGCGATCCGCTCACCGAAGCGGAAACCGAACTGCTCCGCCAATGGATCGACGAGGGCGCCGCATGGCCGGAAGGTCTCGTCCTGAAAGAAGCGTCGAAGGCCGACAAGTCGTGGTGGGCGTATCAGCCGTTGCGGAAGAGTTTTGAGTTTTCAGAATCCAGTTTTCAGGAAAGGGAAAATCCGATCGATGTCTTCCTCGAAGCCACGCTGAAAGAGGCGGGTCTGAAGATGAACCCGCCGGCCGATGCGCGAACCTTGATCCGGCGGGCGACCTACGACCTGATCGGCTTACCGCCGACACCCGGGGAAGCGGCCGATTTCGTAAAGGCGTTTCAACGCGATCCCGAAGGTGCCTACGTGGCCTTGATCGATCGCCTGCTGGCGTCGCCTCACTACGGGGAACGCTGGGGACGCCACTGGCTGGATGTGGTTCGGTTCGGCGAAAGTCGCGGTTACGAGCGCAACCAGATCATCGACAATGCCTGGCCGTTTCGCGACTACGTGATTCGTTCGCTGAACGAGGATAAGCCCTTCGACCAGTTCATCCGCGAGCACCTCGCGGGCGACGTGATTGGGAAAGGCAAACCCGACATCGAGATCGGCAGCGCCTTCCTCGTGGCCGGTCCCTACGATGACGTGGGAAATCAGGATGCCGCGCAGGCCGCTCAGATCCGGGCGAACACACTGGATGAAATCATCAGCGCCACTGGCGAAGCGTTCCTCGGCATGACGCTGGGTTGCGCCCGCTGTCACGATCACAAGTTCGATCCGATCACCCAGCGCGACTACTACGGTCTGTATGCGACCTTCGCCGGGGTGCGTCACGGCGAACGCGTTCTGGCGACGCCGAAGGACGTCGACGCGCATCAGCAAGCCATCGCGCCTTTGGAAAAACAGAAAGCCGATCTCGAGGCGCAGAAAAAAGCCATCGAGACCGCGGTGATGGATCGGGCAAAAAAGAAAGCGGCCGATTTCGAAAAGCGCTGGGTGCGTTCCCCTGCCGACCGAAGCGGAACCGACGAAACCTTTCCTCCCGTCAAAGCTCGATTCGTCAGGCTGGTCTGCGAGGGCAACGATTCCAATCCCAGCGTGGCTTCCGGTTTCCGGCTCGACGAGTTTGAGGCCTGGACCGCCGGCGATTCTCCCCGCAATGTGGCCCTGGCCGCGAACGGCGGGAAAGCCAGCGGCGCGGCGCGCCGGATCGAGGATTTCCCAGACGCCTACGGACCACAACTCGCCATCGACGGGAAAGCCGGAGCGCGCTTCATCTCAGCGGGGAATGACTTCACGGTCGAGTTCGCCGAGCCCGTCACCATCGATCGCGTCCATTTCTCCAGCGCCTGGAACGAACTGACACCGGAGCATCGCAAGTTCGTGTTTGTGGCGGACTACCGAATCGAGGTTTCGGAGGATGGCAAGCAATGGACGGAAGTAGCAAGTGGCGACGACCGGAAACCGGTCAGCGAAGCGCACCGGCAAGTCCGTTGGCGGCGAGCGGAAATCACGAAGGCGGAAACCGAGAAGCTGGCTGCCCTGAGTCGTGAACTGGCCGGGACGGATCGGAAGATCGCCCAGCTTCCGAAGCTGCCCTCAGTATGGGTGGGCACCCGCAATCCCAAGGACGCCGAAGGGCCCTTTCACCTCTTCGTCGGCGGAAGCCCGCAGCGCCCCGGGGCAGACGTGATTCCCGCAAGTTTGTCCACCCTCAGCGCTGTGGGCCCCACCTACGAGCTACCCGCCGGCACCGCCGAAACCGAGCGCCGCCTGCGGCTGGCCGATTGGATCGTGAATCCGGAGAATCCCCTCACCCCACGGGTTCTCGCCAACCGGCTCTGGCATTACCACTTCGGCACCGGGATCGTCGATACGCCGAACGATTTCGGCTACATGGGCGGTCGCCCGGTCCATCCTGAACTGCTTGATTTCCTGGCGGTGAAACTTGAGGAAAACGGATGGCGTTTGAAGCCGATGCACCGCCTGATCATGCTCTCGCGAGCCTATCGTCAAAGCTCAGACTGGCAGGACGAAGCGGGAAAGGTCGATGGCGACAGTCGCCTGCTCTGGCGATTCCCGCCGCGCCGGCTCTCGGCGGAGGAGATCCGCGATACGTTCCTGGCGGTCTCCGGCAAACTCGACGGTCGCATGGGCGGACCCGGATTCCGGCTTTATCACTACATGCAGGACAACGTTTCCACCTACGAACCGCTGGATGAATTCGGACCCGAAACCTATCGACGCTCCGTCTATCATCAGAACGCGCGAGCATCGGTCGTGGACCTGATGACGGAATTCGATCAACCCGACTGCGCCTTTTCCACCCCCGAGCGGAGCGAGACCACCACCCCTCTCCAGGCGCTCACCATGCTGAATCACGACTTCACCATCGACATGGCCGAAGCGCTGGCGACTCGGCTGGAGTCTCAGGCCGGCAACGATCCACCCTCGGAAATCGTCGAAGGATTCCGGCTCGCCTACCAGCGGGATCCCACCCTTGGCGAACTCGAGGCATCGCTCGCCGCCGTGAATACCAATGGCCTTCGCGCTTTCTGTCGGGCGCTCCTGAATTCGAGCGAACTCATCTTCCTGGACTAAGCCGCATGAACCCCGATCTCCCATACGCCAGTCGCCGGCGCTTTCTCGGTCACGTCTCCACGGGACTGATGGGCGTTGGCCTGACCCAATTGCTGAATCGCGAGCTTTCGGCCGCCGTTTCCGGTCCGACGATCGCCACCTGGCACCCCGGTTCGGGAAAACCCCACTTCCCCGCCAAGGCAAAGCGCGTGCTCCAGATTTTTTGCCCCGGAGCGGCCTCTCACATGGACCTGTGGGAGCACAAGCCGATGCTCGAAAAGATGGACGGCAAGCCGCTGCCCGGTGAGGAGAACCTGGTGAGTTTTCAGGGCAAAAACGGTCCCCTGATGCGCAGCCCCTGGCCTTTTAAACCAGCGGGTGAGAGTGGTAAGCAGTTCACCACGATGCTGCCCCACATGGCTGCGCACGTGGACGACATCGCCTTTTTCCATGGGATGACCTCGAAGACGAACACGCACGGCCCCGGCTGCGTTTTCGTCAATACCGGCCACCCGACGGAAGGCTTTCCCAGCGCTGGCGCCTGGACCAGCTACGCGCTCGGTAGCCTGACCGACAACCTGCCCACCTACATCGCCATTCCCGACATTCGCGGCGAACCCCCGAACGGAAAGGCCAACTGGAGCAACGGTTTTCTCCCGGCCAAGCACCAGGCCATCACCATGGCCGCCCATCAACCGATCCGGAATCTCCGGCCCCCGCGGGAGATCACGTCCGCGGAGGAAAAGGGCACCCGCCACCTGTTGGATTTCCTGAACGAAAAACACGCCGCCGAACATCCTCAGGAAAGCGAACTGCGAGCCCGCATCAGCGCTTATGAACTGGCGGCGCGGATGCAACTCTCGGCACCTGATGTCAGCGATTTCAAGGCCGAGCCGGAGCACATCCATCGGCTCTATGGCACCGACTCACCGAACGACCTGAAGGCCGCCTACGCGCGGAACTGCCTGCTCGCACGCAGGCTGCTGGAGCGAGGTGTTCGCTACGTGAATCTCTACTGCGCCTCCCGTGCCAGCGGGGTAGACGGACTTCTCAACTGGGATGCTCACAAAACGCTGAAGGCGGATTACGATCGCCACGCTCCCGTTTTCGATCAGCCCACGGCAGCTCTGCTGACCGATCTGAAACAACGCGGCATGATGGAGGACACACTGGTGCTGTGGACGACCGAATTCGGCCGCATGCCTACCCGCCAGGAAGGAACCGCGGGACGCGACCACAACCCCGACGGTTTCACCCTGTGGATGATGGGCGCGGGCGTGAAAGGCGGCACCAGCTATGGCGCCACCGACGATTTCGGCCGCCGCGCCGAGCAGAATCCGACGACCGTTTGGGAGTATTACTCGACCGTTCTACACCTCCTCGGCCTCGATTTCGAACGACTTTCCTTCTACCACAACGGCCTCGACCGGCGACTGACCGACGTCCACGGAAAGGTGATCCGGCGGGTATTGGCATAGGGATTTCGCGTCCGCTCAATTCGTCTTGCCGTGAAAAATTTCGACGGTAGGATGGGAAACCATGAAAAAAGGATGCATCGTCGCACTGATCGTCGCCGGAGTTGTCGCACTACTGGCTATCATCGCCGTCGTAATCGGCGTGGTCGTGGCAGGCAAGAAACTTGGAGAAGGCGGCCTTGAATTTCTCTCCAAGGCCCCCAACGCGGGTGCGGTCTTTGCGCTCGAAACGGCTATCGAGGAGTATCGCCGTCAAAACCCGGATGCCCAGGTTGCTGCCACCAACGAAGCGTGGGCCGAAGTCCTAAAGGATTACAAGATGGGCGGAGCGACGGACATGAGTCAATTCGTCAAGGATGGGAAACTGGTCGACGCATTCCAGAAAGAAGTGGGTGTGTCTCAGGGGCCCGACGGAAAAATCGTCATCACCTCTCCGGGCAAGGACGGCATCCTCGGAAACGAGGACGATGTGACCTCGGAAATGTTGAAAGACTTGGTGGGTGACAAGATGGATGGGGCACCGTCAACTGGCGAAACACCCCCGGCTCCCGCTCCCTGAGGCATCATCGAACATTCCCACGATTTCTGAAACAGGCCGCGCCGACTATCGAGGCGCGGCCTTTTCCTTTGCGAATTTCCCCGTCTCCAGCCACCTTCAGCAACTGACTCGATGCAGGAATACCTCCGCCTCCTCCAGCACGTTCTCGACGAGGGCAAACCACGTGACGACCGCACCGGCGTGGGCACTCTCGGCGTCTTCGGTGCCCAGGCACGCTTCGATTTGCGCGAAACCTTTCCGGTTCTCACGACAAAGAAACTTCACCTGCGCTCGATCATTCACGAGCTGCTCTGGTTCCTGAACGGCGACACCAACATCGGCTACTTGCGGGAAAGCAAGGTTTCCATCTGGGACGAATGGGCCGACGAAAACGGCGATCTCGGGCCGGTCTACGGAAAGCAATGGCGACGTTGGCAGGGAGCGCCCGGTGCGGAACCGATCGACCAGATCAAGAATGTCGTCGAAGCGATTCGGAAAAATCCCGAGAGCCGACGCCACATTGTCAGCGCCTGGAATCCGGTCGACGTGCCCCACATGGCGCTGCCGCCCTGCCACACGATGTTCCAATTCTACGTCGACACGAACGCCGGCGAACTGAGCTGCCAACTCTACCAACGCAGCGCCGATCTCTTTCTCGGCGTGCCTTTCAACATCGCTTCCTACGCGCTACTCACCCTGATGATGGCGCAGGTCTGCGATCTGAAGCCGGGCGACTTCGTCCACACCTTCGGCGACCTGCATCTTTATCAGAACCATCTCGAACAGGCGAAGCTCCAGTTGTCACGCGAGCCGCGCCCACTGCCGGTGATGAAGCTGAATCCAGAGATCAAAACCATCGACGGCTTCAAATACGAGGACTTCGAACTGGTCGGCTACGATCCTCACCCGTCCATCAAGGCGCCTATCGCCGTGTGATGGGACTCCGCAACGCGGGTTGCCACAAGCACACAAAAGGGGGTATGCTCTACCCGTGACCGCCACCCAATCATTCCTCCAGACCAAAGGCGTCAGCGATCGGGTTCATCCCTTATCGGTGGAAGCCTATCACGCCCTCGGAGAAATCGGAAGGGTCGACGAAAACGTCGAGCTTCTACGAGGAATCGTTGTCGACAAGATGTCCAAATCACCGCTTCACTCCGCAATCGTACGCCGCCTCTTTCAGCTACTTTTCTCATTCATCGGCGAAGAATCTGATCTTATCCTGCTGAAAGAAGATCCACTCACGCTGAGTGATTCTGAACCCGAGCCGGACTTGGCAATCGTGAATGCAGCGGAGGCTGATAATTTTCACCACCATCCCACCACCGCTCACCTTGTTGTCGAAGTTGCGGTTTCTTCCGTAGAGATAGATCGACTAAAAGCGTCGATTTACGCCGAAGCCGGGATTCCCGAGTTCTGGCTCGTTCGTCCCGCTGAATCTGAAATCGACGTTTTTTCTCAACCCAAAGACGGGAACTACCACCAACAGCGGACGCTGAGATCAGAAGACTCTCTAACTTGCGCTGTTTTTCCGAAGTTCAGTATTAAGGCAGGAGAACTGCTTCGCCAGTCCGCTGAAAACTGAATTCTTCGCTCTGAAAACTTCCTCCTTGAAAGCCATCGTCGCCATGGCCAGCAATCGCGTTATCGGGCGCGATGGCGACCTGCCCTGGCGATTGCCCGAAGACCTGAAGTGGTTCAAAAAACTCACGCTCGGCCACCCGATCGTGATGGGGCGGAAGACGATGGAATCGCTCGGTGGGCGTCCACTGCCCAAACGACGCAACCTCGTGCTTTCGCGCTCTCTGTCCGCCGAAGATCTCCCCGACGGATTTGAGAAAGCACCCGCGGATCCCGAAAAAATTCGCACACTCGCGGAAAACGTATTCGTGATTGGGGGTGCCGAGATCTATCGCCTGCTTTTGCCTCACTGCGACGAAGTCTACCTGAGCTACGTCTTTGAACCCTATGAAGGCGACACCCTGCTTCCCGAATTCGAAGACGAATACACTCTGGCGGAAATCGTGACTGCTACGGATGACTTCGAGCTGCGACGCTACGTCCGCCGCGGGTGAACGACCACAACTCCCCGGGAAACCACTCTCAACTTGGCCCCGATCTGGCTACCCTTGCCTCCCCCTCCCGGTTTCTCCGGCGGAGCCCGCTGGAAGTTCTTTAGAAATGCTCCCCCACTCCTACCCCTTCGATCCCTCCTACGGCCACGACTTCGACTCTCTGCTTGCTGTCGGCACTCCCGACGAACCGCCCGGTTTCGTCGAATTCTGGAAGCGTCGCTACGAACGCGCACGCTCCGTCGATCCGTCACCGCGACTCGGACCGCACCAAGCCAGTCGGCGTGGTTGGAAAATTCGTGACCTCAGTTTCACGTCGACCGGCGAGACCTCGATCAACGGCTGGCTACTCATCCCTGAATCCGGCGAGGTCAGGCGCGGCTTTGTTGTCAGCCACGGTTACGGCGGCCGTGACGCGCCGGACTTTCATCTGCCTTTCAAGGATGCTGCTCTGCTTTTTCCCTGCTCACGCGGACTGGGACGCAGTCGCCACCCTTCCCTTCCCAGTGACCCGGGCAACCATGTTATCCATGGCATCTCCGATCCCGAGCAATATCTCCTCGGCAATTGTGTGGAGGACCTTTGGACCGCCGCATCCGCCCTGTTGAACCTCTTTCCCGAAGTCGAGGGGCACCTCGGCTTCCTCGGAATCAGCTTCGGCGGCGGCACCGGCGCGATGGCGATGCCTTGGGACGATCGCTTCCAACGCGCCCATTTTAACGTGCCCAGTTTCGGCAATCAGCCGCTTCGTCTCGAGCTTCCCACCACCGGCAGCGGCGCCAGCGTGCAGCGCCTTTATCAAAAACGTCCGGAGATTCTCGAAACGTTGCTTTTTCATGATGCCGCCATCGCCGCGCGCCATATCCGCATCCCCGTACATGGCGCCTACGCGCTGTTCGATCCCATGGTTGCGCCACCCGGGCAGTTTTCCATTCATAATTCGCTTGGTGTGCCCGGATCTTGCTTTCCCCTCACCGCCGGACACCATCCGTATCCCGGACAACTGGAGGAGGACCGCCGACTGTTACGGGAAATTGACACGTTCTTCCAAGACCTTTGAGCCGCCTTGGACTACCCAGATGACAGGACATTGATCGCACCGCCAAAAAACGAGACCTGTTTCCCATCGCCCGTGAACCGAGAGTATCACTGTTGGTGGAGTCCCATTCTCGAGCGCGAGATGGAACTCCTCGTGTTCGGTCACGCCGGTCAGAAAGTGCTCGTCTTTCCAACACGCGGCGGTCGCTTTTATGAATACGAAAACCTCCGCATCGTAAACACCCTGTCGGAGAAACTCGCCGCGGGAGAGATCCAGCTCTACTGCGTCGACGGGATCGATGGCGAGTCGTTTTACTGCTGGTGGGCGCATCCCTCGGGACGGATCCAGCGCCACATGAAGTACGAGCAATACTTGATCGAAGAGGTCATCCCCTTCATGCAGGAAAAAAATCCCGGCGCCGGACTCGTTGCCCACGGCTGCAGTCTTGGCGCTTTTCACGCGGCCAACATCGCCTTTCGCCATCCTCATTTGTTCGACAAGGTCGCCGCTTTTTCAGGCCGCTACGATCTGACGCTGGAGGTCGAGAACTTTCCCAACCTCTTCGACGGCTTCTACAATCTCGACATCTACTACCACACGCCGAATCATTTCCTACCGCGCCTCGAGTGCCCGAAACTCCTCGAGCATCTCCGGAAAATGGAGATCATCCTCGTGATCGGCGAAGACGATCCCTTTCGCCAGAACAACGTCGAACTCAGCGAAGTCCTCGTTCAAAAAGAAATCCCCCACCAGTTCCACACCTGGGGTGACCGAGCCCACCGCGGCTACTACTGGCGGCAGATGGCGCCGCTCTACCTCTGAAAGGCTGATTAAAGAGGGTTAGGTCCAAGATTCAACCCTGTTGAATCAGTGTCGGAAGTCCCCGCAGGACGGGTCTCCAGGCTCATTCCGCTTTCAAGCATAGCGTCTGAACGGGCCTGCAGACCCGTTCTACGAGAAAGAAGCACCCGCCTTAAATCTTCGAGCTTCACCGGATTCGTTCGATCCGGTATGGTGTCGGAGCAATGAAACGTCTCCTCCCTCCCCTCTTCGTCGTCGCCTACGCGATCTCAGGGATCGGGTTGTTGCTCCAACCTTCCCCTCCCCAGCCTGTCGTCCATGGCGGCACGGTTCGCTGGAATCCGTTCACCGAGAAAATGGTGATCCGCATCTCTTCCAGTCACGCCATCATCAATCTCGACGAGATCGATCTCGGTCGTACCGAGTTTGTCTGCGATGATCCAGACGCGACCATCATTGTCAGGGTTACCGGCGGCAACCCGACTCACCTGATGGGAGTGCTTCCCAGCAACAACGTCATGCTCGTGAATCCCGCCGGCGTCATTGTCGGTCCGGAAAGCGTGGTGACGCCGGGAAGCACCTTCGGCGCCTCCATGATGGATCTGGGCGACGTGCTCGATTGGAAAAAGGAACCGATTTTTCCCAATCCCACCGATGATCCCCCAAGTTGGAAGGTCGCGCGAGATTCGGCCCCCTCGGAATCAACGGTCGAATTCAAAGCTCACGGCAACGTCTATGCTCTCGCCATCAAGAAGGAGGGAAAAGTGATTCGAGCAAACAGACCGAAATCGGCCAACGGCCGCGTTATCCTTACCGCCCCGAAGTATTCGGAGGAAGACAAGTAAAGGCTACCGCCTTTCCTCACTCGTAGATCAAATACGGCTGCCGCGCGCGTCGGAACGACTCGTTCGAGCTTTGCCACGAGGCGATGATCTTCGCCGGATGCACGCCGCGCGGGAGATCGCTTTCGAGACTGGTGCTGCCGTAGACTTTGTAAAAGACGTCCTTGTTGCTGGCGGTGGTACGGACAAAGAGATTACGCGAACCAATGCGCCGATTCACGGCGTCGATGAAAATCAGGTTCAGACCGGCGAGGTCAACAGGGGCGCGCGGGTCGATCTGGACACGGGAACCGCCGAAACTGTTGCGGGTGTAGGGAGCGAACTTCACCCCCGGCAGCCGCAGGGATTGCAGATAGTTGGTGAACTCGTTCGCATCGAAACCCGGGCCACCCACGTACTCGAACGGACCGTCCGTCCCGATGCCGATGTCGCCGCCGCTGAGGCTGCCGAAGATCCCGGTGGCGGCATAGTAGCGCGGAGAACTGGGCTTGGGAATGTTCGGCGAGGTCGGTACCCAGCGCAGGCCGGTGTTTTCCCAGGTCATGGCCCGATTCCAACCCAGCACCGGCACCACGGTGAGTCGACAAGGGCGCGAGATCCAGCCTTTGGCGTTTGCCATCTGGGCAATCTCACCGGCGGTCATGCCGTGGATGTAGGGCGTGGGTACTTGGCCAACAAAACTGATCCATCGGCTTTCCATCGGTGGTCCCTGGACGCGCAGCCCTCCGAGCGGGTTGGGCCGATCGAGCACGACGAATTCCTTGCCATTTTCGGCGCAGGCTTCCATGGCCCGAATCATGGTGGAGATGTAGGTGTAGCTGCGCGAGCCGATGTCCTGGAGATCGAAGAGCATCACATCGATGGGCGCCAGCATCTGGGGCGTCGGTTTTCGCGTCGGTCCGTAGAGTGAGTATGCCGTCAACCCCGTCAGTGGATCGCGGCGGGTGGAAACGTGAACGGCCGCTTTTTCGGTGCCTTCGAGACCGTGCTCAGGCGTGTAAAGCGCGGTCAGATTGACCAACGGCGACTTGTGGAGGACGAGTCGGGTCTTGGTTCCGTGTCGATTGACGCTGGTCTGGTTGGTGATCAGCCCGACCCGCTTGCCGCGCAACAGATCGAATCCGTTTTCCTCCAGCACATCGATCCCCAGCTTCACCGGTCCGCGATAGGTGGCCACCTGGCCCTTGATGCGGCTGTTCCCTCCACCCGGTGTCGTCTCGCAACCGATCAGGACCACGAGTAGGATAAAGGCGCCGATTCCAGCGGCGAAAAAGCTTTTGTGTTCGCGTTTCATGGCTGCTTAACTGGCGGCGCTTCTCAGATCTCCCCTCCCATGGAAGAGCGCCTCCTCGGTCAATTGCTGCTCACCGGTGTTCCCGGCACCGAACTCGACTCCGCCACGGCGGAACGGTTCCGAAAACTTCAGCCGGGGGGATTTATTTTGTTCGGCCGAAATATCCACTCTCCCGAACAATTGCGCAAGCTGATCGACGATCTGCGCGACCTGTCGAACATCGAACCATTCATTACCATCGATCAGGAAGGCGGTCGCGTGTCCCGTCTCCGCCTGATCGGCTCGGAGCCGCCCAACGCCCAGCAGTTGCGCGAAAAAGGCGACCTGAAACTGATCAAGCGCCATGGACAACTCACTGGCCAGATCCTCCGGATGTTCGGTTTCAATCTCGATCTCTGCCCGGTGCTCGACATTTCCTACGATGACAACGCCGACAACTCGCTGAAAGGTCGCTGCTATGGCACTTCGCCGAAGGAGGTGATCGACAACGCCAGTGTCTTTAATCTCGCGATGCGGAAAGAAGGCGTGCTGAGTTGCGGTAAACACTTCCCCGGCTACGCCTCGGCCGAGTGCGATCCCCACGAGGCATTGCCCATCATTCACAAGTCGCTCGAGGAAATGGAGGCCACCGAGTTGGTCCCGTTCCGCGCGCTGCTGAACGACCTCGACAGCCTGATGACCTGCCATTCGCACTTCCCCTGCTGGGATGCGGATCGACCGCGCTGGCCGGCCTCGCTTTCGAAGAACATCATCGGCCAGTTTCTCCGCAATCAACTCGCCTACGAGGGCCTCGTCATGACCGACGACCTCGACATGGGCGCCATTCTCAACGAGGTGACCTTCGAGGAAACCATCATCGCCTGCATCGAAGCCGGGAACGATCTCGCCATGATCTGCCACCGAGTCGAACTAGTTGAGGAAGCGAAAAAGCACCTCACCAAGGTGCCCGGCCCGATTCTCTACGACGCCCTCGCCCGCATCGAGAAAACCAAGAAGCGGCTCGTCGATCCGTTCCCGTGGTCGATCGAGAAATTTCAGGAGATCGACGGACAAATCTGGAATCTCCGTGTCGATACCCTCGGCGAAGAACGCGCCAAGATTCTAAGTGTCGAAGACGGCAAACGCTCTCCCGTGGAAACATATTAGTCGAGTGATGAGTAAAAAGTGACTAGTTATCAGTCAGCAATTCAACTCAACGCCCCGACGATTCCATCTCCACTTTTCACTCATTACTTCTCACTCATCACTCGCAGCAAATGCTCCCCGAAGTCGAAAAACTCGTCGTTATCCAGGATCGCGATCTCAAGATCCGTGCCATTCAGAAGGAACTGGATCAGTTGCCGATGGAGGAGGAAGACGTGCGTGAGAAACTCGCGTCCGACAAGCGCGCGGTCGAGAGGGCCAAGCTGGCCACCCAGGAAAACGAGGTCGCGATGAAGAATCTCGAACTCGACATCCAGACTCGGCAGGATTCCATCGCGAAGCTGAAGATCCAGCAGTTCGAGACCCGGAAAAACGACGAGTTCCAGAAAATGGGCAAGGAAATCGAGAAATACGGTGAGGAAATCACCGCTCTCGAAGACCGCGAGCTCGAGCTGATGGAAAAAGCCGAGCAACTGAAGGGAACACTGAACTCGGCCGAAGCGGCGCTGGCTTCTTCACAGGAACTGGTCGACGAAGAGATCTCCGACATCGACGCCCGCCGTAGGAACCTGGAGGCGGAGAAATCCGATCTTGAGGCCAAACGCCAGGCCGAAGCCGCCGAGGTCCCGGCCGACGTCATCGACATCTACAACCGCCTTTTCAAAAGCAAGGGCGGGCTGGTGGTCGTACCGTTGGAGGACGGTCAGTGCAAGGGCTGTCACATGAGGGTCATCAAGTCGACGGTCGTAGCAGTGAAGACCGAAAAGGAAGTCACCCACTGCGAAAACTGCGGCCGTATTCTCTACGAAGCAAACTGAGCGGGGCTTTTGTCCGGAATGTTTGCACGGAGAACCAGGCATGACCGCGACCGCTCCCGTCACGTGCCCAACCTGCTTCGAAGTTTTCGAGGTGCCCGTTCCGCCCGCTTCCGAAACGCCCTGCGAGGTCGACTACGACTGCGAAGTCTGCTGTCGCCCCATGGTCATTTTCTTCGAAACCGAGCCCGGCTCCGACGAAGTTTCCGCTTTTGCTCAAGGACTCGATGAGTAGGTAATACTTTCTGCATTTCCGCGTTCCGAGTTCCGCCCTCCGCGTTTCCTTTCAATGTCTCTTTCCATCGTTATGCCGGCCCGCGACGCGGAACGCACCTTGGCGATGGCGATCCAGAGTTGCCTCGCGCAGACGCTGCCCGATTTCGAACTGGTGCTGGTCGATCACGGCTCGGTCGACGGCACGTTCTCGCTGATGAAGAAATTCGCCCGGCAGGACTCACGGATCGATGTCCTGAAAAAGCCGCGCTCCGCTCCCTTCGTTTCCGTCGCCAATCTCGCTTGGCAGGAATCCCGCGGCGATCTCATCGCGCGAATGGACGCGGACGATTTCTCCTACCCGGCCCGGCTGCAGCACCAGGTGAAATTTCTCGCCGCGCACCCCGAGATGGCCGCCTGCGGAACACTCGTCCGCATTCGCAAACGCCGCTCGCCCGAGAGCCGGTCCCACACCGCGCCTGACGACGGTTACGCCGACTACGAAACGTGGATCAACTCTGTCGTCATGCCCAAAGCCATCGCCGCCGAGCGATTCGTCGACAGCCCGCTCGCCAATCCGTCGACCCTCATTCGACGTTCCGCGTTGGAGAAATTCGGCGGCTACTCCGATCCGAGTTGGGCCGAGGACTACGATCTCTGGCTGCGAATGCTCGAAGCTGGCGAATCACTGGGAAAAGTCGAGAAAGTCCTCCTCGACTGGTTCGACTCCGACACCCGATCCACGCGCACCATCGATCGCTACACCCAGGACCAGTTCCAGCAAGCCAAGGCACACTACCTCGCTCGCGTGCCGCTCGTGAAACAACGCGGCGTCTCCATCTGCGGCGCCGGCCCGATCGGCAAAAAGCTGGCTCGTCGATTGCAGCATGAACACGGCATCTCCGTCGGCGCCTTTTTCGAAGTCAGCGACAATCGCATCGGCAACGAGATCGATGGTATTCCCGTGCTTCCCAGCGAAGCGATTCCCGACTCCCCGCACCGCGTCCTCATCGGCGCGGTCGGTCTCCCCGGCGCGAGAGATCGCATCCGTACCCTCGCCAAGGCCGCCGACTTCATCGAGGGCACTGACTTTTTTTGTGTGGCCTGAAAAACGTCACGTCAATCTGCCATCGACAGTCCGTCCGATTCCCCGGACACTTCGGGATGGTGGTTCACTCCCTGCCACTCCCTTTTCTTTCGCGAAGCCTGTTCCCCATTCTGGCGGGTCTTGCCGTGCCTTGCGTTCTCAATGCACAAGAGAATCCCACCGAATTTTTCGAAAAGAAAATCCGGCCGGTCCTCGCGGAGAAATGCTATCGCTGCCACAGCTCCGACGCGGAAAAGCTCAAGGCCGGGCTCCAGGTCGATCACTCCGAATACCTGCTCTCGGGCGGCGATAGTGGTCCGGCCATTGTGGCGGGCAAAGTGGACGAGAGTCTGCTGATCGAGACGATTCGCTACGGCAATCCCGATCTCCAGATGCCGCCAAAGGGAAAGCTCGACGACGCCGTCATTGCCGACTTCGAAAAGTGGATCGCGATGGGTGCGCCGTGGCCGGACGAACCGGTGCCTCCGCGTCACGGCGGCAGCCAGAAAGTTGATGGTAGCGACATGGTCGTGGAGGCGTTCGATCTGCAAAAACGCCGCGCTTCACACTGGTGCTGGCAACCGATCACGCACCCGGAGTTTCCCGAGATCAAAGACAAGAACTGGCCCATCGCGGGGCTGGATCGTTTCATTCTCGCCAAACTGGAGGCATCCGATCTGCGCCCGGCCGAGGATGCGGCGCCGGAAACCTGGCTGCGTCGCGTTTATTTCGACCTCATCGGTCTACCACCCACACCTGAACAGATCGACGCCTTTCTCGCCGACGACAAAGCCCATCCCGATTCCGATGCGGCGGAGGAAAATATCGTCGAAGCCCTGCTGGCATCTCCGCAGTTCGGCGAACGCTGGGCTCGCCACTGGATGGACCTCGCGCGCTTCGGAGAAACCTGCGGTCACGAGTTCGACTACCCGATTCCCTTCGCCTGGCGCTACCGCGACTACCTCATCAATGCCTTCAATCGCGATCTGCCTTATGACCAGTTCGTCGTCGAGCAGATCTCCGGTGATCTCCTGAAAAATCCTCGTCGCAATCCTGACGATGGCACCAATGCCTCTATCACCGGCACCGGATTCTGGTTTCTCCACGAGGCCGTCCACGCTCCCACCGACATCTGCGGTGACGAAGCGCTGCGAATCGACAATCAGATCGACGTCTTCGGAAAAACCTTTCTCGGCCTCACCGTCGCCTGTGCCCGTTGCCACGATCACAAGTTCGACGCCATCGGCACGGCCGATTACTACGCACTCTATGGCTACCTGCAAAGCTCGCGCCGACAGGAAGCCTTTCTCGATCCCCACGGAAAAATCGCCAGCGCGGCCAAAGAAGCCCGCGCCATTCGCGACCGTGGCCAGAAACTCCTGACCGAAGCCTTTGTCGACGCTGGCGAGGACGCGGGAAAAACCTTTGCCCGCTACCTTTCCGCCGCCGGCCGAGTTCTCGAGGAGATGAAAAATCAGGAACCGGACATCACGGGCGAACTGGTCTTCGAGGACTTCGAAAACGGCTATGGCGACTGGAAAATCGAAGG
>JAGRPB010000415.1 GCA_020439945.1 Verrucomicrobiia bacterium | reverse complement strand
CCTGATCGACGCCATCGTCCGGCTGACGGCGATCGGGCTGGCGCTCCTGACGGTGGGGATCGGCTCGGCCGTGATGATGACGGAACGGCCGGCGGCGGCGCATTTCGGTCTCGCGGCCCTGGTGTGGGCCGGTTACGTCGCGATGCTCGGCCTGCATGCCGGGAAAAAAATCGGGCCCAAACGCACGGCGGCGCTGGCGATCGGGGTGTTCCTCCTGCCGCTGGTCATGCTGGCGGCCGGGTGATCCGCGCCGCCGCTCCTTCGACCCGTCTTCCCAAAAAAGTGAGTATTCTTTGCCTCGGAGTCAATCACAAGACCGCCCCGGTGGAAATCCGGGAGCGTCTCGCCTTTCCCGAGTCCGAGATCGACGACCGGCTCCGCGAAATCCGCGACCTGCCGGGCGTCGACGAGACGGTCGTCCTGTCCACCTGCAACCGCGTCGAAATCTACGCCGCCTCGCCGGTCACGGAGACGGCCTTCGAGGCGCTGATCCGATACCTGATCGACCATTTCCGGCTGCCGGCGCGCGATGCGGTGGATTTTTACCATCTGAAGGGCGAGGCGGCGGCGCTGCACCTGTTCCGCGTGGCGAGCGGGC
>JAGRPB010000414.1 GCA_020439945.1 Verrucomicrobiia bacterium | reverse complement strand
GGGATACGGCGGTGTCCCAGCCTTGGACCGTGGGCAGGGCGGGAACGCGCGAGCGGAGGTAAACGAGAAAGACTCCGCCGGCCAGGCCGACGAGGAACACGAGGGGCGTGAGCTTTTCGAGGCACCAGGCGCCGTTGACTTTGCGAACCATCCGGCGCGCCAGCGCGTGCCAGCGTTTGGCTTTTTCCTGCTCGTTCATGGTTTGGTTGGGAAAACGACCGTGGTGGCAGGATATCCGGTCGGGCGGGGTTTCGCAACGTTTTCGACCGCGGGCGCGGGATGACGCGTCGCGGGGCGCCGGAATCGCGGCTGACCCAACAGGGTATGGTCGCCGACCCAACCCTGTTGGGTCGGGGGAAGGGGAGGGGCGGTATCTCCGGGCTTTCTCAGCCCGGCAGAATGACCGAGCCGTGGGCGACATAGCGCCGGGGGCGGAGTTCGGGATCGGCCTCGTCGAAGGGGTAGGACTTCGGGGCGCCGAGGTGATAGCCCTGGGCGTAGTCGACGCCGATGCCGCGCAGACGCTCGAGGGAGTCCTCGCACTCGACGTATTCGGCGACGCAGTGGATGCCGATGGCGTGGGCGAGGTCGGCGATGGCT
>JAGRPB010000413.1 GCA_020439945.1 Verrucomicrobiia bacterium | reverse complement strand
GGTGTCGATCTGCTCGTCGACGACATCCATCCGAAGCTGCTTTTTATCCTGCAGTTCGTAGTTCGTGGGACCGAGCGTCAGGAACGCTGTCGCCTGTACACGATCACGCTGCTCCTCCAGAGTTGCCCCCTCGGGCAACAGGTCGCCCGCCAGTTGCTCGATGATGAACTGATCGAACGGTTTGTCCGAGTTGTACGCACGAATGACATAGTCGCGGTAATACCACGCTGTGTCGTACAGTGCAGAACGTCCGCCGCCGGTGGAATCGGCATAGCGGGCGACATCCAGCCAGTGACGTCCCCAGCGTTCGCCAAAGCGAGGACTTGCAAGCAACCGATCAACCACCCTCGGAAATGCCTCGGGGGAATCATCACGCAGGAAGTTGTCGATCTCCTGCGGAGACGGTGGGAGTCCGACCAGATCAAAGGTCACTCGTCGCAGAAGTGTCATTCGATCGGCAGCCTCGACTGGAGCAAGCCCCGCTTCGGCATGCCTGGCCAGCAGAAGTTTGTCGATGTCGTCGGTCACCGCTCCCGACCAGGGTCCCTCGGGAATCGTCGCCGGGCGAGGAAGCTGAAATGCCCAGAACTGGCGGCCTGCTT
>JAGRPB010000412.1 GCA_020439945.1 Verrucomicrobiia bacterium | reverse complement strand
CAAGGACTCCTCCCACGAACCGAATCCCCGCCATGAAGATCGTCTCCTCCTCCCGTGTCCGAGTCGCCGTTCTGGCCGCGCTGGCCGCCGGCGCCGCGACGCCCGCCTTCGCCCAGGTTTACACGCCGCCGGCGCAGAAAAACACCCCCCCGGCCTCCGGCGGCGGCGGGAACAACACGACCATCGTCAACCGCCAGGCGCCGCAGTCGAACAATCAGGTCGCCGGCAACGACATGCCGTGGCTCGACCCGGCGACGAACGTGTTTTCCTTCGACGGGAAGACGTTCAACATCCAGGACAACCAGATTTTCCGGTCGCGTTTCGAGAAATACCTCAACTCCGCCGAGGCCGAGTCCGAGCAGGCGAAGGCCTACCGCCAGTCCATCCGCAAGGTGCTCGACGCGCTCTCTCCGCACAAGAAACCGGACATCACCACGGCGGTCGCCAATCTCCAGTATTCCGCCGAATTTCCGCAGGACGCGCGGCTCTGCGAATCGCTCGCCAACGCCGTCTATCGCGTTTTTCTCGCCCGGAGAAATGTCTACAATCTCCAACTGATCAACGAGGAACTCGACCGGAAACGCAAGCAACTGGACTGGAACTT
>JAGRPB010000411.1 GCA_020439945.1 Verrucomicrobiia bacterium | reverse complement strand
GCCAGTGCCGGTGTCGCAGCGATCGGTGCAGTCAGCGCCGTGGCGCCCAGCATGGCGACAAGCAGTGCGCTCTTGCGCTGCTTTGGTCTTGGATTGCCCAACTCTGCGGAAATTGATGTTCCTCGGACAGTCATTCTTCCCTCCCTCCAGATTACAATGGTTTGTTTGAGAATTTTCCCCTCAGGGCAAGCTGCGTGCGATGACGCCGGCTCGGCCCGTTGCGGCCCAGGCCGCTATTGGTGCGGACGGCGGGACTCGAACCCGCACTGGGATGCCCAAGCGGATTTTAAGTCCGCTGCGTCTACCATTCCGCCACGTCCGCGCGCGGAGCGCTTGATAGACTTTGGCAAAAGGCAGGAAAAGCAGCAATCGTTCCACTCCCAATCGAAGATTCTGCTCAGTCGACGTTGAGGCGCGCTCGCATGTCCTTGCCCGGCTTGAAATAGGGCACGCGCTTGTCGGGAACGCTGACCGCTTCGCCGGTGCGCGGATTGCGCCCCCTGCGGGCATGGCGGTAGCGCGTGGAAAAGGCGCCGAAACCGCGCAGCTCGACGCGCCCGCCCTCGGTGAGGCGCTCGGCGATTTCATCAAAAAAGGTGTCCAC
>JAGRPB010000410.1 GCA_020439945.1 Verrucomicrobiia bacterium | reverse complement strand
TCTCGATCAGCCGGGCCGCGGATTCTCGTTCCAGCGCGACGAGCCGCTCGACATGCGCATGGACCCCGACGCCGAGACCACGGCTGCCGACCTCGTGAATCGCTCCTCGGAGCAGGACCTCGCCTCGATCATCTACGAGTACGGTGAGGAGCGGCGCAGCCGCCGCATCGCCCGTGCGATCGTGGAGCGCCGCCCGATCCGCACCACGCGCGAGCTCGTCACCGCCATCGAGGCGGCCGTCGGCCGCGGTCGTGCGCGCGACATCCATCCCGCGACCCTGACGTTCCAGGCGCTCCGCATCGCGGTGAACGAGGAGCTGCACCAGCTCGACGTCGCCCTCGAGGCGGCGCGTCAGCTCCTCAGGGCCCCCGGCGGGCGTCTCGTCGTGATCTCCTTCCACTCGCTGGAAGACCGGCGGGTGAAGGAGTTCTTCCGGCTGCACGCCCGCGACTGCATCTGCCCCCCGCGGCAGCCCGTCTGCACCTGTGACCACCGCGCCACGCTGCGCGAGGTCACGCGCCGGCCGCTGCGCCCCACCCTCGACGAAGTCAACGCCAACCCCCGCGCCCGCTCCGCCCGCCTCCGCGTCGCCGAGCGCATCGTGA
>JAGRPB010000409.1 GCA_020439945.1 Verrucomicrobiia bacterium | reverse complement strand
CTCCGGCGTGGCGCCCTCGGCTTCGAGCATAAGCCGGGTTTGCAGGAGGAGGACCTCCTCGCCGGAAACGCCAAGCCCGGCCAGGCTGACGATGAAATCAAGATCCGTGTTGCGGGCGCCCAGGATCGCCGCGATTGCGCCGCCCTCACTGTGACCGATGAGGCCAATGTGATCCTGGTCGATATCCTCACGGGTGGTGAGGTACGCAATGGCGGCTTCGGCATCGTCCGCGAAATCGTGAAGATCGCCGGTGGAGAACTCGCCGGTCGATGCGCCCACGCCGCGATCGTCGTAGCGCAACACCGCGATGCCAGCCGGGGTCAGGGCGTTGGCCAGCAATTCGAACGGGCGGATGGTAATCCCGCCGCCGAGGTACTCATCACGATCCTGCGGGCCACTCCCTGAGACCAGCACGACGGCCGGGTATGGACCAGGCCCGTCCGGCAGCGAGAGCGTGCCCGCCAGCTCGACTGCGCCGTTGTGAAAGGCAACCTGCTCTGCGGCGTAGGGCATCGGCGTAGCTTGCCGCTCAAGTGGCGTCAGGGCATCGAGAGCGGGCACGAAGACGCTCTCACGCAAAGCAGCGGCTTCTGCCTCCGGGGCCTGG
>JAGRPB010000408.1 GCA_020439945.1 Verrucomicrobiia bacterium | reverse complement strand
GGCTACGGCGACCTCGGTTGCTATGGCCACCCTACGATCCGTACGCCACAGCTGGATCGCATGGCCGCCGAGGGCCAGCGCTGGACCTCGTTCTATGTCGCGGCGCCGGTCTGCACGCCGAGCCGCGCCGCACTGTTGACCGGTCGTCTGCCGATCCGCTCAGGCATGTACGGCGATACGACCCGGGTGCTCGGCCCCGAATCGACCGGCGGCCTGCCGGCGGCGGAATGGACCATGGCCGAGGCGTTCTCGGGCATCGGCTACGCCACCGCCTGTATCGGCAAGTGGCACCTCGGGCACGCCGGCGAGTACCTGCCCCACCGCCACGGCTTCGACTTCTTCTACGGCCTCCCCTACTCCAACGACATGAACGCGATGGGCGTGACGCGGGAGTCGTATCTCGATCCGCAGATCGACTTCTGGAACGTCCCGCTGATGCGTGACGACGTCGTGATCGAGCGCCCGACCGACCAACATCTGCTCACGCAGCGCTACACCGAAGAGGCCGTCAACTTCATCAAGACGCGCGCCAGTCAGCCGTTCTTCCTCTACCTCGCCCACACCATGCCGCACGTGCCCCTGTTCTGCTCGCGTGCCTTCGCCGGCACCA
>JAGRPB010000407.1 GCA_020439945.1 Verrucomicrobiia bacterium | reverse complement strand
TCAGGACAGAGCCCTGCGCCTGCATCGAGAGTATCGGCAACATGGCGATCGAACGAATCCTCGTCGCTCTGGACACAGGCGATGCCGCCCTGAGCCCAGGCCGTGTTCGAGTTCACCGCCTCCTTTTTGGTGATAATCGCCACCGAACCATGTTTGCAGGCTCGCAAAGCGAAACTCAGGCCGGCGATGCCACTGCCGACAACGATGAAATCGTAACTTTTCACAAGATCAAGAACGCCAATCAGATCAACCGGCGTCAGACAGGTTACGCCGCCAGCAGAGATTGTCGATCAAACGCGTCTTTCCAAAAAATACCCCCACCGCGATGAGCAGCCCGTCATCACCCACGGAGTCGATGGGTTCCAGGGTGTCGGGGTGCACCCCGGCCACGTAGTCGATCCGCGCCAACGGCTGTGTCGCGATCTGTTTTTCGACCCGACTCAACAGGGTTGAGACATCGACCATACCCTCTTCCATCGCGGCCCGCGCGGCATCGAGCGACTGGGAAATCACCACCGCCTGCGCGCGTTCTTCAGGCGAGAGATAGGCATTTCGCGAACTCATCGCCAGGCCATCGACCTCGCGCAAGGTTGGTCCCGCGATGATTTCGA
>JAGRPB010000406.1 GCA_020439945.1 Verrucomicrobiia bacterium | reverse complement strand
CGCCCGTTGCCGCTGGGAGACTTGTTGATTAGAGGGTACGGAACCCTACGACACGGTTGCGTGCGGTCAACACGCTTGAGCAAAGTTTCGTTGATTCCACGCAACGCCGTGTCACAAAGCCAACCGTGACGGTGAGAGGAATACGACCGATTGAGCCGATCACAACAATCGCGCAGCCGTCATCGACGACAGACTCTCAAGGCACAACGTCGACCCAGTCCGCCACAAACGCCATTAAATGCGCATCACAGCACCCCACCCCCAGCGCGCGCAACCACTGACCACTGACCACTGACCACTGACCACTGACCACTGACCACTGACCACTGACCAACGACCACTGACCAACGACCAACGACCAACGACCACTCAACTCTCAACTTTGAACATTGAACGTTGAACCCAAAACAAAAATCGGGCTGGCCAGCCCTTCAGAGCTGAGCCACCACTCGCGAAACACGGTGCGGCAGTGCAAACGACCTCGGTTCCAAAACGCGGCTAGCCAAACCCCGCAACCGTGCTGCCTAGTCGCGGGAAGGGAACTCTGGTCGAACCGGATCAGGGTCCGCTGGGGACTTCTCACCGGCCGCGTCACCGCTTCCGCGGGGACTCAATA
>JAGRPB010000038.1 GCA_020439945.1 Verrucomicrobiia bacterium | reverse complement strand
CAGACGATCTCCCTGTCCTCAGTCAGATGAAGATCGCTGATTTCGAATTGGTCGAGAGCCAGCGATGGATGGGAAAAACTCGGAAGCACTGGGGCATACCACGGTCGTGCTTTTTCTCCATCGAAGACCACCGGTATCACTTTCAAGCTCTCGAGAAGCGCCTGGTCTGCGACCCCGGGTTTTGCCCCACCAAGCAAATCATCCGCTCCTTGCTGCGCGCTGGCGGAGACGATAAAGATAGCCAGGGCACCAAACATCCATCCGATCCGGAAATTCCCATGCCGCAGGCGACTCACTTGATTCGTGGCGATCAATCCCATAGACCGATTCTTAGAAGATTCGGAAATCCCTGCAAAGTTCAAAAAACCAGGCGGAGGCAACAACCCAATCTTCCGGCGGCCCTGATTGGAAGAATTGCTCGAAAATGGCTTCGCCCTTTCCTTTCGGCCAGTTTTTCTCTTAATTTAGGTCTCATGGCACAAGCAATCATCGATCCCGAGGAAGTCCGGCGCTTTGCCGAAGAGCTGAAACGTTTCAACATGGACCTGCAGAACCGCAGCGCATCGCTTCAAGCGAGATTTTCGGCGCTGGGGGACACTTGGCAGGATCAGGAGCACGCCAAATTCGCCGAAGAATTCGTCCAGACGATGAAGGCGGTGAAGAAGTTCATCGAGGTATCGAATCAGCACGGCCCTTATCTCCTGCGAAAGGCGCAACGCATCGAGGATTACCTGAACCAGCGTTGATTCGGTCGAAGTTTCCGCACCTGGCAACCGTCGAATGCTTTTCCCATGGCTGATCCGCGCGCCCACGTCACCTCGATCGACAGTCTGGAGCGATTCCGCGCCAGCCTGCTGGTGTTCATCGATCGCGCCAAGCTCGTGATCGACGAGGTGAACACGGAGACCAACCGCACCCGCATGTGGTTGCAGGGCGATCAGCGCATGTTCTGGAACCGCGAGTTGAAACGTCGCAATCAGGATCTCGACGAAGCGCAGGCCCAACTCCTCAGTGCCAGGATTTCCGCCCTCGGCGAAGCCACTCACGCCCACCACAAGGCGGTCCAACGCGCCAAGATGGCGGTCAAGGATGCCGAAGACAAGCTGCGGGCGGTGAAACAGTGGAACCGCCACTTCGACAGCCGCCTCGCCCCCCTGACCAAGCAACTCGGCAAGCTCGACAACCTCCTCAACGGCGACATGGAAAAAGCCGCCCATTTCCTGAATCAATCCATCAAGAATCTCCAGGACTACGCCGACATCCGCCAGCCCGGCTCACTCGAAAAGCCTCCCGCTCCCGCATCGACCGAAGATGAAATGGAAGAAGGCTCTTAGCTCTTAGCTCTTAGCTCTTAGCTCCTGACTCCTGACTCCTGACTCCTGACTCCTGACTCCTGACTCCTGACTCCTGACTCCTGACTCCTGAAAAATGTCCGTCCACTCCCAACGCAACCAGCTCGGTGCACTGATGAAGCAGCTGATGGCCCAATGGTCTGAGGCGAAGCTTCACTGGCGCGACAACAAGGCCGGAGAATTTGAGAAACGTTACCTGGCCGAGTTGGTTGATAATGTAAACGCCTCCATGGTGGTGCTGGATAAATTGGACGAAACCCTTGGAAAAATTCGCAGAGACTGTGGTGAATCCTGACCCCTCCCTTCACATCGAAAATCTCAAGCAGCTGATCGAGAAGCTGCGTGAAACGGTTTCCTCGTTCGTCGAACGGGAGACCGCGCTGGAGCGCGAGCACAATCTCCAGCTCCACCGCGAGCGCGAAAGCTGGGAGCAGCAGGTGGAAAGCCGACGCGCTCAGTTGGAGAACGCGCTCGAAAAGGCGGACGAGGCCGATACAGAGCGGCGGGATGGTTTTTCGGAACGCATGAAAAGGCGGCGCGAATGGATCGATCGCGCCCACCTCTCCGCCAAGAATCACGCCGCCCGTGCGCTCGCGCAGCGGGAGGGACATCGCGTCTACCAGATGCAGATGTCGATGATCCAGAAGAAGCGCGACCTCGCCGGCACCCGCGATCGAATTCACCAGGAGAGGGAGGTTCAGCTGGCCGAGCTGGCCCAGGATCGCGAATCGATCGCCAAGCTGCGCAAAGCGGCCGGCCGCGCGGTCCGCGGCTACGGATCATTTCGGCGAACACTCGCCACGTCTTCTACAACTCCGCCGGAGGAATCCGTCACCGTATCGGCGTACGGCCTGTTGAACCGAGCGAGAGAAGAACGCGCCGCGGCGGGTGAAATCCTGAAACAATTTCGCCGGCTGGCCCTGCCACGAATGTTCGCCTCGCTCCCGGTGTCGCTGGCGGTAATCCTGATCGCACTCGTGGCGGGAGGACTCGCGTTCGGTTTGCCCGCTGCGGGATTCGAGAAATCGGTCGCCTACGGAATTGGCGGAACCGTTGGGATCGCGGGCATTCTGCTCATCATCATTCTCTACTTTGGAGGAAAATCACAGGGGACCGAACTGGTCAGCCAATTGGCGGCATCCTTGCAGAGCAGTCGCGAAGCCTTGGAACGAAGCGAAAAGCAGGCAACCGCTGACTTTGAAGCGAAGCTGGCAAAACTCGAAGGCGACGCCGAGGAAACGACCTCGAAGTTCGATGAGGCAAGAAAGCAGTCGCCCGAACAAATCGCGACTGCGCGGGTCGAGCATGAGAAGAAACTGGAAATCCAACACGCCCGGCTGAAGGCAAAATTCGACGCAGTCAAAATCAGTCGCGAAGCCACCCTGGAAGCGAGCAGTCAGTCAAATTCCCTTCGACTGAAAACAGATGCGGAAGCGGGCATCGCCGAACTGAACACCGCTCACGAAGTTGCCGAAACAAAGCTGAAACATGCCTATGAGTTTCGCTGGGAGGAATTGGAGACCGAGTGGCGTGCTGCCATCGCACCGATCTACGCGCAGATCGATCAGGTTCGCGAAACCGCCGCCTCGCTGTTTCCCGACTGGGACAGGGAATTTCTCGACCGCTGGCAGGCACCGAAGGATTTCGCGCACGCCGCGCAGTTCGGGCACCTCGAGGTCGAAGTCGCCAAGCTCGCGGGTGACCTGCCCAAAAGCGATCGTCTCAGCCTTCCCGGACCGGCGAATTTCGCACTTCCGGTTTCCCTGCTAATGCCGGAGCGCGGCTCGGTGCTTTTCGAGTCGGACGGCGGCGGTCGAGAAACCATGATCGCGAGTCTCAACCAGCTCATCCTGCGCCTGCTGTCGGTGGCGCCGGCGGCCAAGCTCAGTTTCACCATTCTCGATCCGGTCGGTCTCGGCGAAGGTTTTTCAGGGCTCATGCACCTGGCCGACTACGACGAAAGCCTGATCAACAGCCGAATCTGGACTCAGTCGCAGCAGATCGAGGCCCGCCTCGGGGACCTCAACGATCACATCGAAAAAGTGATCCAGATGTATCTCCGCAACGAGTTCGCCAGCATCACGGAGTACAACCGACAGGCTGGGAAGATCGCCGAGAAATATCATTTCGTCGTCATCGCGGATTTCCCCGCCAATTTCAGCGAGCTCGCCGCCAAACGGCTCACCAGCATCGCCGCCAGCGGCGCTCGCTGCGGGGTTTACCTGCTGATGCACTGGGATCGCAAAAAAACCGCGCCGCAGGATTTCGATCCCGAACAGGTTCGCAACCACGCCCTGCGAATCGTGGGGAAAAAAGGCGGTAAACTGTTGATCGATGACGAACCGATTCCCGGAGCGGAGTTTTCGCTCGATCGTCTCAGCACCGATGAGGCGCTGATCAACGACTTCATCCACAAGTTCGGCGCCGCCACTCGCGATGCCGATCGGGTCGAGGTGCCGTTTTCGGATATCGCGCCGACCGACGATGAGATGTGGAGCGTCGAAACCACCAAGGAACTCCGCGTTCCCATCGGCCGCACCGGCGCCACCAAGCGTCAGTATCTCGCCATCGGTCGCGACACCAAGCAGCACGCGCTCATCGCCGGGAAAACCGGTTCCGGGAAATCGACGCTGTTTCATGTCATGATCACCAACCTCTCGCTCTGGTGCAGTCCGGACGAGGTCGAGTTCTACCTGGTGGATTTCAAGAAAGGGGTTGAGTTCAAGAGTTATGCCAATGCCCGACTCCCCCACGCCCGCGTCATCGCCATCGAGAGTGATCGCGAATTCGGACTCAGCGTGCTCCAGCGTCTCGACGAAGAGTTGAAACGCCGCGGCGATCTTTTTCGGAAACTCGGCGTTCAGGACCTGCCCGGCTACGAGAAAGCCGGCGGCACCGAAACCATCCCCCGCACCTTGCTGCTCATCGACGAGTTCCAGGAATTCTTCGTCGAGGACGATCGCATCGCTCAGAATGCGAATGTCCTGCTCGACCGCATCGTCCGCCAGGGTCGTGCCTTCGGAATCCACGTGATCCTCGGATCCCAGACGCTCGGCGGCGCCTACACCCTCGCCCGCACCACGCTGGGGCAGATGGTCATCCGCATCGCTCTCCAGTGCAACGAGGCCGATGCCTACCTCATCATGGACGACACCAATCCCGCGCCGCGACTGCTCACTCGGCCCGGCGAAGGAATTTACAACGACCAGGCCGGCATGGTTGAAGGCAACAATCCTTTCCAGGTCGTCTGGCTCTCGGAAGAAGAACGCGACGGCTATCTGCGGAAGGTTTCCGAGAAAGCCGCCGCCTCGGATCGCGAATACGCCGCGCCCATTGTCTTCGAAGGCAACGCTCCGGCCGAGATCCGGGAGAATGTGCCGCTTCGCAAAACGCTCGCCGCCTTCCCCGCGGAGAAGCTACCGACCGAAGCTCACCTCTGGCTCGGCGCGCCCAACGCCATCAAGGGACCGACGCAGGCCGTCTTCCAGCGGCAGAGCGGCAATCATCTGCTCATCATTGGCCAACGCGACGAGGCTTCTCTCACCATGCTGACCGTCGGCATGACGGCACTTTCGGCTCAGTTCCCGAGGGAAGGCGTTCGCTTTGTCCTCCTCGACAGCAGCGCCCCGGAAACGCCGGAGCGCGAGCACCTGGAAATGGTGGCCGAGTGTTTGCCTCAATCGGTTTCCGTCGTCCGCGGTAGTGACATCGATACCGCCATGAACGAACTCGGCGCCGAACTGAGCGCCCGACAAGGTGACGAATCCGCCTCGGCCAAGGCGCCGTCCGTTTTCGTCCTCGTCAATGGGCTCCAGCGACTCAAGAAGCTTCGCTATGAGGAAGACTTCAGTTTCTCACTCGATGACGACGCCGGTGGCGACAATCCCGGTACCGTTCTCAACAATCTCATCACCGAAGGCCCCGCCGTCGGGATGCACGTGATCGCCACCTGCGACACCTACAACAATCTCAATCGCGCCCTCAGCCGGAAGGCCCTGAGCGAATTCGAGATGCGCGTCCTTTTCCAGATGAGCGCCAACGATTCCGCCAGCCTCATCGACACGCCGAAGGCGAGCGGACTCGGGCTGCACCGCGCGCTTTTCTACAACGAGCAGGAAGGTTACCTGGAAACCTTCCGGCCGTACGCGCAACCGGATGACGCGTGGTTCGAGGGAGCGTTCGGACCGACGAAAGGCAAATTCCTGATCGCCCAGGAAGGCGAGTAGGAGATCGGAGGTGGATTTGCCATCGCCCGCAAAGCCCTGACTGGATGGAATCAGGCGATTGAAATCGCCTCTTTGTTTTCCGTCACACTTCCAGCGACCACCCTTCGCGATATTTCCGGCCGAGATACTTCTCCGCCTCTGGCGCGTTGGGGAACTTCATGTTCTTGGTATCCCACTCCAGCTTTTTCCCGGCTCGGAACGCGACGTTGCCGAGGTGATTCGCTTCGGTAAGAGGACCGGAATAACCAAAGTGACAGAGAGGTTGCGGCCCTTCGCCCTTGCAGGCCAGAATCCACTCGGCCTGCTGACCGGGTGACGGCGGGATGTAGGGCTTCGGTCGCTCGAACTTGGCGAACTTCTCCTCGGGCAGGAGCACGTTCTTACTGTAGTCAGCCAGGAGCATCCCGTTTTCTCCGACGAAGAGGCAGCCCTCGTTCCAGGCCGGAATCTTGCCCTGCTTCCAGACGTCCGGTTTTTCCGAACCCTGGTACCAAGTCAGCGTCACCGGCGGCAGATCCTTGCCGCGATCGCCGTAGGTGTATTTCGCCCACATCGAAGCCGGGGCGATATCCGGGTGCGGCGGATGCGGCCCGCCCGCCTCGATGGTCAGGGGCGCATCTAGCTTGAGCGCCCAGAAAGGCAGGTCGTTCCGGTGACTTCCGAGGTCCGACATGGTGCCGTTGCCGAAATCCCACCACCGATACCAGCGCGGTCCGGGAAAATAAAATTCGTGGAAATCGCGATAGGGCGCCGGGCCGATCCACAGATCCCAGTCAACGCCTTCCGGCACCGGCATGCCCTGCTTCGGCGTGTCGGGCGTGTAGATGATGTCCTTGTTGGCCTTGGCTTCCGCCTCCGTCTGAAATCCCCAGGCGCGACTGGTCCAGACGTGGCATTCGGTGACCTTGCCGATGGCGCCGCTCTCGATCAGTTCCACCACGCGGCGATAGTTTTCTCCCGCGTGAATCTGGGTGCCCATCTGAGTCTGAAGCTCGGGACGCTTGGCCGCTTCTTCGATGATGATCCGGCACTCATGCACGTCACGGGTCAGCGGTTTCTCGCTGTAGACATGTTTTCCGGCTCGCAAGGCTGGCACCGTCACAAAGGCGTGCGTGTGTTCCGTCGTCGCCACCACCACGGCATCGATGTCGTCCATCTCGCCAAGCAGATCGCGGAAGTCGACATAGCTGCGCGCTTTCGGCGCTGCGGTTTCCAGTGCGGTTCCCAGGTTGTTCTCGTTCACGTCACACATCGCGATGATGTCCTCGCCGATTTCGGAAACCGCCTTCACATGCGCCCGACCGCGACCGCCAACCCCGACCAGCGCCATGCCGAGTTTCGAGTTGGGCGACTTGGATCGGGTGATGGCGGGAAATCCCAAGGTGCCTGCCGCCAGCGATGCGGCTCCGGTCTTGATCAGCTGTCGACGGGAAAAGGGCTTCGCTGAAGAAAAATTCGGGAGGTCTTTCATGGCTAAAACCTATCTCGTCACGCCTTTCCACGAAAAGCCCAAAGCGAGGGCGCATTCGCGGAGAGCTGTGCGGAAACCCGAACCGGCTTCACTTTTCGTCGACAAAACTCGCTCCCCATCCAAAGGTTCAGAACCCATGCCGACCACCGACGAACTGCGACCGGAGAATCTCTACGATCACCTGGAGCGAGTCCTCATCGATTCCGACACGCTCCGAAATCGCATCGCCGACATGGGCGCACAGATCACGACCGACTTCGCCGGTCGCCCGCTCACCGTCGTCACCATTCTACAGGGCGGCGCCGTCTTCATGGCCGACCTCGTGCGGGAGATCCACCTGCCGATGAAACTCGAGTCCATCAGCGTCGCCAGCTATCACGGCGGCACCGAGAGCAGCGGCACCGTTACCTTTCACCAGTCGCGCATGCCCGACATCGACGACCGCCACGTTCTCATTCTCGACGACATTCTCGACTCCGGCCGCACCCTCGATGCCATCCTCAATCGGTTCCGCACCGAGTGCCAGCCTCTCAGCCTCAACACCTGCGTCCTCCTGTCGAAACAGGTCGAACGCGCCGTCCCCATCGAGGCCGACTACTCCGGCTTCGCCATCGAGAACGAATTCGTGGTCGGCTACGGACTCGACTACGATGGCGAATACCGAAACCTTCCCGTCATCGGCGTCCTCAAGCCCGCGTGGGTTCGGGAAGAGTGATTCCGGTCAGCAAGAAATTCGTGGCCATTCATTCCATTCGTGACAATTCGTGTCCCAGAAAGCCAGAAAACACGAATTTCCCAGTCATCTCACCGTATTTGTCGCTGAATCGATTCTTCTCCGAGTTCCGCCCTCCGCGTTTCGCATGACCGTCAAAGTTCTCTACTTTTCCAGCCTGCAGGATCTGGTTGGCGCCTCCGAGATCGAGGAAACGCTGGCGGAAGGTCGCGCTTGGACATTGGCCGACCTTCTGGAGACACTCTTCGAACGCCACCCCAAACTCCGCGACTGGGACGGGCGCCTGCTGCTGGCCATAAACCAGGAGTGGGCCGAACGCGATCAGCCCCTCGCGCCAGGCGACGAGGTGGCCATCATGCCGCCTGTGCAGGGCGGGTGAGCGAAAGGTTCACTCGAACCGAGTGAACTGCCGGAACTCTTCCAGCCGCGTCTCGAACTCGTCCTTGGCCAAAGACTCCAGCTTGTGGGTGGAGAAACTCTCGCAGGTGTAGCCCGCACTGATCGTGCCACGCGCCACGGCCGCGGCGAGATCATCGAAGCTGAACTCGTCCTTCCCGAGACCGGCCAGGTAACCGGCCAAGGCGCCGACGAAGGAATCGCCGGCTCCGGTCGGATCGTAGACCGCCTTGAGCGGATAGGCGCCACAGCTGAAAAAGCGGTGCGGACCGAACAGAAGCGCGCCGTGTTCGCCTTTCTTGATGATCACGTACTTCGGTCCCAGCTCGAGCATCCGATGACCGGCCGTGATGAGATTGGTGGTCTCCATCAATTGCTTCGCTTCGCTGTCGTTGATCACCAGCAGATCGATCCGCTTCATCAGTTCGTGCAGCCGGTCGCGGGCGATCGTGATCCAGAGATCCATCGTGTCCGCGATGGTGAAAATCGGACCATCGCCGAGCTGATCGAGCACCGAGTGCTGATTCTCCGGATGCGCATTCGCGAGGAGCACGATGCGAGTCGATTCCTTGAAACTGTCGGGAATCTTCGGCTGCCATTCCTCGAGCACGTTGAGCGCGACGTCGAGCGTCTCGCGCGAGTTCATGTCGTCGAAATACTCACCCGACCAGCGAAAGGTTTCGCCCTCCGAAAACTCGACCCCACCCAGGTCGACCTTGTGTTTCTTGAACAGCTCGAGATGCGGCTCCGGGAAATCGTGTCCCACGATGCCCACCAGATTCACCGGCGCGAAGTGACTCGCCGCGATGGCCGCATACGACGCCGAACCGCCGAGCAAATTATCATGCTCGTCATGCGGAGTCTTGACGTGGTCGAGGGCGATGGAACCGGAGATGAGAACGCTCATGAGATAAATGTCAGTAGGGATCGAAAGCGCCCCGAATGAACAGGGTTAAGTCCCGGAGTCAACCCTGTTAAGTCCGGCCTTGGCGCTCGCGGAGAAAGCGTTCCCGCCAGCGGGTGCGCGAGAGCTTTCCCCGCGCGTCGGGCGCCACTTCCGGGCACGGCCACCAGTGACGGGGAATTTCGTGGGCGGCGAGCGTTTCGGCGGCGAAGCGGCGCAATTTCTCTTCATCGCCCGTTTGTCCCACGCCGGTGTACACCGCCACGATATCATCGCCTCGCGCGGCATCGGCAGACGGCACGCCAAATACCAGAACGCAGGCGATCTCCGGATGCTTCGCCAGGGCGGACTCCACCCGGACGGGAGACACTTTGCGGCCCGCGACATTGATGAGATCGTCCCGTCGTCCTTGGAGTTTCACTTCACCGCTGTCGGGATCGATCTCAGCGAGATCGCTGGTGTAGAAAACGCCGTCGCCAATCGCGCCCTCCGGTTCCGGAGGCCAGTATCCGGCGGCAACGGATGGGCTGTGAACTTCCAGACAACCCTCCGCATTTACGACCAGAGACGTCTCCTCCATCGCCGAACCGGCGGACTCGGCGGAGGTCCGCGGAACGGCACTTCGATCGTAGGCGATGCCTCCACATTCGCTCGATCCGAGAAAGTTGTGAATCTTCATGCCAGTGGAATCGAACACGGCGTGGCCGAGCTCGAGAGGCAGCGGCGCTCCGGCGGAAATGGCGAGCCGCAAATCATCACCGGACAAAACGCCCGCCACCAGCCAGGCACGCCACATCGCGGGCACGGCCGGCAGCGTCCATCCGGTTCCCTGTTTCAACGATCCAGTGAGCGCCGCGCCCACCGCACCCGGCAGGGGATCGCCCAACCAGGCGAGGGGAATGCCGTGCAGCAGCAACGGCAGCACGAGGCTGGAGAAACCATAGCTGTGTGCCATCGAAATGACGCCGAGATTGGGCCATTCGGAACGCAATCCCATGGTGGCGACGATCTTCCGCGCATCGGCCGCGAGATCGGGCCCGAGGAAGCGCACCAACCGGGGCCTTCCGGTGCTGCCGGAGGTGATTTTGACGTGAACGGTCTCATCCGGCAGCCCCTCGAAAACGGTCGCATCCGGCTCACTGCCCTCACTTTCCACCGGACAAAGCAGCGCGCCATCCCGCCAGGCCCGAAGCGTTTCAAAAACCAAATCGACCGAATAGCCAACGGGAAACCTGATGTCTCCGCTGTCACAGGGCGCAAGGCTATCGACGGTGGCTTGAATATCACCAAACGTCCAATGGCGACCTGTTTTCAGATCAGAGAGCGCCCAGCTATCTGCTCCTGCCGCGTCGCGTGCTGATTTCCACGCCGCGTAGAGATCGCCGCCTCCTCCGGATCGTGCATTTTCCGTTTCCGCCATCGAGAGAAATAAAGGCCGCAGTCTGCGTCGCGATGCTTGGGATTTCAACGCTCGATCCCGAGCCGCTCTCCCATCCGGGCATACAATTCACGTCCCTGGCGACTTTGCTCGACCAGATCGCCCGCGAGTTCGATCCGGTCCGGCTCGAAAAGGAGCATGGTCATCGATCCGCCGAACGCGAAGTAGCCTTTCTCGGCCCCTTTGGCCACGGGAGTTCCGGGCTCGGCGGTCTGGATGATGCTGCCGACATTGGTCGCGCCGATTTCGAGGATGAGGATTTCGCCGAAGCGATCACTTTGAAAACGAGTCAGGACGCGCTTGTTCTCGGCCAGAATCTCGATCCGGCGGCGGAGGGCGATGGGACTGACGGAAAACAGCGGTCCGTTGATCAACTCCGGTTCGCCCGGCACGCCGGCGGCGCAGAAATGAAAACGGTGATAGTCGACCGGACAGAGCCGGGAAATGACGAGCGCGCCGCGCGCGTATCGATCCGCCAGCTCCGGGTCGCCGAGCAGCTCAACGAGTGACAAACGCTGGCCCTTGGCATAGATGCCGGGCAGGTCCGACAGATCGGGAAAACCCAGGTGGCGTCCGTCTGCGGGAAAGACGGCGACGTTTTCCGCTTCGTCGACCGGACGGGCTTCCGGCTTCAAATGACGAACGAAGAACTCGTTGAAACTGCCGAAGGACTCCGCGGGGGCCGCAAACTCCCCGGGATCCAAACCATACCGCGCGATGAACGGCGCGATTTTCTTTCGCGAGCCGGGCCGGTCCATCAGCCAGCCATAGAGTCGCGAGAAAAATGCGCGGCTGACCACACTGTCGAGCGCCAACCGACCCAGCGCATTTTCGTAAGCGAAGCGAACCGGTTTTTCCCCGTAAATCGCTTCCTCACGGATTTCGCCGGAGGCACGATCGAAATAGAAAACCGGTTCACCGCGCCCGGTGCGCCAGTTTTCGTTCGTTGCCCCGCTCACTGGCCGGTGTCTGAGGCGTCTTTCTGGGCCTTGTCCCGCTCGTCGAGAATGGCGTTCCACTCGTCGAGCCGCGATTCCATTTTCGCGAACAATGCGTCGGTGGAACCCGTTACCTCGATATCGAGAATCTTGTCACCCTGCTCGATGGACTCGACCGCCTCCATGCCATCGACGACTTCGCCAAAAATCGAGTAACCGCCGTCGAGATGCGGCGTCGGTCCGAGCGTGATGAAAAACTGGCTGCCGTTGGTGTCGGGTTCGCGTTTCCGGGCCATGGAAAGAATGCCGGCCCGGTCGTGTTTCAACCCCTCGACGATTTCGTTTTCAATGTAATAGCCGGGTCCACCGCGGCCCGTGCCACTGGGATCTCCGCCCTGGATCACGAAATCTTCGACGACCCGGTGGAAGCTGACGCCGTCGTAGTAATCGCGCTTGGCGAGATTGAGAAAATTGGCCGCCGTGACGGGCGCCTTCGAGGCGTAGATCTTCACCTTGATGTCTCCCTTGTCGGTTTTGATGGTGGCTTCGATATCAGTGACCTTCACTTCGGCCGGCTTTTTCGCATCGTCTTCCGCGAAGGCGTCGACGGCCGCCAGAGATGAGAGAGTCAGGGCGCAAAGCGCGGGCAGGAGAAATCGGGGGGAGAAAGCAATCATGTCACGGCAAAGAAACGCGATTCACCGCGCCGGTGCAAGTCGATCGACGCTGCCGATCGCCGCCGATCCCTGCTCCCGATTTGCCTGGATCGGCGTATGTTGGTAGGAGTGTGGGCAATGCGACGACTTCTCCTGACCAATGATGACGGCATCGACGCGCCCGGCCTCGCCGCCCTGGAGAAGGCGTGTGTCGGCCTGGCGGAGGAAATCATCGTGGTCGCCCCACGCGATCCGGCTTCGCAGATCGGCCACCGAGTGACAACCCACGAACCGATCGGCCTGACCGAACACGAAACCGACCGCCGCTACGCGGTTCACGGAACGCCGGCGGATTGCGTGCGCGTTGCCCTGAAAGCGCTCCTGGCAGACCGACCACCGGACTTCGTGGTTTCCGGCATCAACTACGGCGGGAATCTGGGCCGACACGATGTCTATATTTCCGGGACGGTGGCGGCGGCTCGCGAGGCGGCGTTTCACGGAATTCCGGCGGCGGCGGTGTCGAATTTTCATCGTAATGATCTGCCGTTTTCCTGGGACATCTCGGCGGCACGCGCCCGGTTCGCCCTCGACACCCTGCTCCGGGAAGAGCCTCTCGCCGATGGCGAGCTCTGGAACATCAATCTTCCCCACGTCGCTCCGGAGTCGCCAGCCCCCCAGGTCCGCCACTGCGAACTCGAACGGGCTCCGTTGGAAGTCGCCTACGAGCGCGAATCGAATGATGGCGGCCACCACTTCCTCTACACGGGCAACTACCAGGCCCGAGGTCACGATGGCATTTCAGATGTGGCGGTCTGTTTCGGGGGCGACATCGCCGTGACCCGGCTCTCCCTTTGAACCTTGAAAACGTCGATGGATCCGCGAAACATCGAAGAGGGATCGACCGAACCCGGCGCCGACAACCGGGCGAAAAGCCCGGCGTTGCCCTTGTTGCCGCTGATCAACGAGACTCTCGAGCTTCGCCAGCAATGGGAAAAAGTGGTTCGCCCCGAAGGAGCCGCCGACTGGTTCGCCGACGCGGATAGCATGCCGCCCTTCGATCCTTCGATCTCGACGTTCTCGCCCACCAATGCCTGGTGGCTTTCTGAGCTGTGCCGGATCGCCTACACGCCCGACGGGAAGGAGGCCGGGCGATTCTGGCATCGCGACAAGCCCTCGCGCCACGACTATCTGGATCGGCACACGCCCTTTCGCGAGGTGTTGAATCTGCACAAGACGGGAAACCACGTCTCGCTCTATCGCCTGGCGGACCGGGAGGGTGCCGTCCTCTGCTTCCGCGGCACCAGCAAGCTGCGGCAGTGGTTGATGAATCTGACCGCACTGCCCGCCACTTGGACGCGTGCCTCTGAGACGGACCGCGGGATCTGCGTGCATCAGGGATTTCAAATTCTATTCAACAGGGTATGGCCGCTGATCGAACCCTCTTTGGTCGATCTCGGAGGTCCGTTGATTCTCACCGGACACAGCCTGGGCGGCGCGTTTGCCACCCTGGCGGCGGTCGCCTTTTCAGGATCGGTAACTTCGCTGGTGACCTTCGGCTCACCGCGAGTGGGTAACGAAGCGTTTGTCCAGCAACTGGCTGGCCTGCCCATCCAGCGAATCGTCAACCACCACGACATCGTTCCGCTGTTGCCCCAGCGCGACGAGAAACTCGGCGAGCGCGATTTCCGGCATGCCGGCGATCTCTACTACCTCGGTCAGGAAATCCGGGTACTTCATGCGCAATCCGGCCCGGAGATTTCAGGTGACCCGGCCTGGGAGCCGGTCGATCCGCTCGATTTCCTGCGGCAGTCGCTGGGGCGCCCGGAGCCACCCGAGTGCCTCCTGGATCACGCTCCCACCGCCTATTCGGAAAAACTCCGGGCGCTGGCAAAAGCGGTGAACCTTACTTGAGAGGCTTAAGCGGTTTCACTTTTGGCAATTCCGCCGAATCCACCGCGTCCGGCAGCGGCTCTTCCTCCTGCTCGGGACGCTCGATGCGGATGATGTGTTCGCCTTCGCGCGACAGGTCGAGCCGATCGCGCGCCACGGTTTCGAGGTATTCCCGATCGCTCTTGAGCAGTTCGTATTCCTGGCGAAGATCGGCCACCCGGGCCTCGCGTTCGGCCTGCTGACGCTCGATCTCGGACAATTCGGAATTCAGCGTCCGCTGTTTCTCCACTTCCGGCCAGAAGATCCGCAGGATGGCGGCGAGAATCAGCAGATAGAGGAATACCTCCATCACCCGCGACATCCGCTGCCACAAGTCGGGCTTTTGCGGAGCGTAGGCATACGCGGCGCCACCGCTGCGGTAGTCGCGGTCTAGCTCGTGGAAATCGGGGTCGCGCATGGGGGTGAGTGACGAAAACGGGCGGTGGCGGAAATGAAAAGCGTCGTCCTGGTTTTGGCCCGGACGACGCTGCCACCTGCTTTCGGCACCCACGGATGCGTTGGCAGTCTGAATTTCTGAGATTCCTTTTTCCTCGCGGGACCCGGTCCGCTCGAGTTTTGTTTTGGCGTCTCCCGGTTGCTTACGGGAAACGCCTGAAAACTCGGCCGGATTCGGGTGAGGATTTCAGGAAACTCAGATTTTCATTTTGCCGCCGTAGATGGCGTCGTCGCCCAGTTGTTCTTCAATTCGGAGAAGTTGATTGTATTTCGCGATCCGGTCGGAACGGCTCAGCGAACCGGTCTTGATCTGGCCGGCGTTCAGGGCCACCGCAATGTCGGCAATGGTGGCGTCCTCGGTTTCGCCGGAACGGTGGCTGATCACCGAAGTGTAGCCGTTTTCCTTGGCCAGTTCGACCGCGTCCATGGTTTCGGTCAGCGAACCGATCTGATTGACCTTCACGAGGATGGAATTGGCCACGCCGCTGTCGATGCCCTTGCGGAGGAAATCGACGTTGGTCACGAAAAGGTCGTCGCCCACCAGTTGGGTGTTGGCGCCCATCTTGTCGGTGATGATCTTCCAGCCGTCCCAGTCGTTTTCGTCGCAGCCGTCCTCGATCGAGATGATCGGGTATTTCTTCTGCAAACCGACGTAGTAATCGACCAGTTCGGCGGCGGTCAGTTCGTCACCACTGGATTTCTTGAAGACGTATTTGCCTTTCTCGCTGTCGTAGAATTCGGACGAGGCCACGTCCAGCGCGACGAAGATGTCTTCGCCGAACTTGTAGCCAGCCTTGTCGACCGCTTCGGCGATCGCGGCGAGGGCATCGTCGGCCGAGTCGAGATTCGGCGCGAAACCGCCCTCGTCACCGACGGCGGTGGAAAGGCCGCGACCTTTGAGCACTTTTTTCAGGGAGTGGAAAATCTCCGCGCCCTGGCGAAGCGCTTCGCTGAACGTCGGCGCGCCCTTGGGCATGATCATGAACTCCTGGAAATCGATCGGCGCGTCGGAGTGGGCGCCCCCGTTGAGGATGTTCATCATCGGCACCGGCAGCACCTTGGCGTTGGGGCCACCGAGATATTTGTAAAGCGGAAGACCGAGCTGATTGGCCGCGGCGTGGGCCACGGCCATGGAGACGCCGAGGATGGCGTTGGCACCGAGTTCCTTTTTGTTCTTGGTGCCGTCGATCTGCAGCATCGCCTTGTCGATCGCGGTCTGGTCGGTGGCGTCGGCGCCGAGGAGGGCCTCGACGATCTTGGTGTTCACGGACTCGACCGCCTTGGTCACCCCTTTGCCGAGGTAGCGGGAATCATCGCCGTCGCGGAGTTCGCAGGCTTCGTGCTCGCCCGTGCTGGCGCCGCTCGGAACGGCGGCGCGACCGATGGCGCCTCCTTCGAGCTCCACATCGACTTCGACCGTGGGATTGCCACGGCTGTCGATGATTTCACGGCCACGGATGTCTGAGATGATGGTATCGAACATGACGGATACAGGTTTAGTTTGGCGTTACTTTAGATTTCTTCAATATCAAAACCGCTGAAAATTCTAAGAATTTCAGCCAATCGGGAGGGGCTTATGGCGCAAGCGGTAGTCCTTCCCGTCCCTGTTTTCAAGCGGCGGTTCCGTTGCTTGGATAGAAGGAAGCCTTGCGTGCGCAATTCCCTGATTCGCGCACGCAAACTCCCGGCCACACCGGCTCAAAACTTTCAGAGGGAGACCAGTCTTGGTCGGAGGTGAAAAATTTCACCCATTCCAGCCCGAAATACCGGTGATCCTGAAGCCTTCGCGACCACCATCCGCGGTCGGGAGCGTCACTTCGTCACCGGTTTTCTTATCCAGAAGGGCCTGACCGACGTCCGAGAGATAGGCGAGGATGCCTTTGTCCGGATCGCTGTCCCAGGCTCCGAGCACGGTGAAGGACTTGGCCGAACCGTTGGAGGTGTTCTCCAACTGCACCACGGTTCCGATGCTGACTTTCGAGGTGTCAGCCTTCGAGAAATCGATCGGTTGAGCCAGCTTGAGGTCGCGTTCCCAGTCAGCCTTCCGCTTCATGAGCACGCGCTGGTATTCCTTGGCGGACTTGTACTCGAAATTCTCGCGCAAGTCACCGTAGGAACGCGCAATCTTGATGTCCTCGCGGTTCTGAGGGATTTCTTCCTTCACCAGCTTGTCGTAGGCGCCCTTGCGCTTGATCAGGCTCTCTTCGGAAACGAAAAGCGGCTCTTCCTGATCCCCGTCCTGACCACCGACGAGGTCGAGCAGGTCAGGATACATCTTGATGATGCGCGCCATCAACGAGTTGCGCGTCAGATCGTCAAAGACCGCCGTGCCCATCAGGCGGCCGGCGAAGTTTCGCACCGTATTGATGTCAGCTTCGGCGATCAGATCGTGGATCAGTGTCTTGTCGTCGTTGAGCAAATCGCGAAGACGGTTGGCCGCGCGCACGCCGCCTTCCTCGTTCAGCGAATCCACTTCCAGCGAACTCATCACCGCCAGGCTGATGGACGGATCGAAAATGACCTCGGCCATCCCCTTGCGTTCCTTGCAGACCCACGCCAATGCGTCGGAAGACAAGGTGCGCTGTTGCAGCCGTGATTCGAAGAATTCCAGCACCGTATCGCTGTGCCCCTTGTCGGCGAGGAACTTGGCGATTTCGCTGATGGCGCGAAGGTTGCACTGGGGAACGAGGTCGAGCGTCTTCTGCACCCAGCTTTCCTCGCCAAAGGCTTCCGGCAGCGCCTGAATCACCAACCGAACCCGGGAAATGGAGAGATTCTGAAGCAGATCGGGCAGCGCCTCCTCGTTGTCGCGGATCAGTCCGGCAATGGTCAGCTGATTGTCGTCCAGCTTGAGTTCCGGGACTTTCTTCTGAATCTCATCCCGCTCCAGCACCATCTCGATCGAGGCATCGAGGTAGAGTTTTTGCGCTTTCCGGGCGGACTCGGTCAGATCTTCCACGACTCCGAGCAGCTGAGCGGCCGGGTCATCAAATACCGTCATTTCGCGAAGGATGGCTTCGGCGGCCTTGGTCTTGCCCTTCAGGTCACGGGCGCTCTCGTAGTCCTGCACCAGAGCATCAGACGGACTCAGATCTTCGTCGCGCAGTTCCAGCGGTTCGTTGCGCTTGGCCGGCACCACGAAGCGCTGCTCGGCGCGCAGCTTTTTCTTCGTCGATTCCCACCAGCCCTTGTATTTGCCTTCGGGGACGATGGTGCCCTTGATCATTTCCTCGAGGTTGTCGAGCGACAGCGAACCACCGGAGCCTTCCAGTGCGAGCTTCACCAGGCCGACCGGATCATCCTTGGCCATCGCCTTCATTTCTTCCAAACTTCCGAAACGCTTGGCGTAAAAATGGTCGTCATCGACCGGCTCCACCGAGCTGGCCACGAATTTCATTCCCATTTCGTGTCCCGGCTTGTCTTCGAAATCGATGACAACTTTGAGCGAGAGACGATCCCAGGAATTGATGCGTCCCGCCTTCCAGCTCTTGTGATAGCAGTAGGTTCCGGGCTGAAGGCGGTCGAGGAGTTCAGCGGAATTCGGATCAATTTTGGCGCGAGCGACAAGCTTTTCGAGGTCAGGGTGCATGATATTGCCCTGAACATAGGAACAACCGCCTCTCCGCCAAGCGAAAAAATAGGGTTGCCAAGGTCAGGACGCCTGTCTATTCTCCGCCTGCTATGAAGAAATTTCTGGTCGCTATCGCCTTGCTGGGCATCGTGTCCGCCGCAGTCGCGGACATTCAGGCCCCGCCCAAGAGCAAATACACCTCCACCCGCAAGCTGGCGCGAGGTCTTTCCAACATCTTTTACGGTTGGACTGAATTGCCCGTCGCCGTGTGGCGCTCCAACGAAACCGGCGACCAGGCGACCGAGATCATCTTCAACGGCATCATCACCGGCCTCGAACGCACCGGCGCCCGTTTCGCCTACGGTTTCTACGAGGTGGTGAACTTCCGTAAGCCGCTCTACAAGGACACGTTCCGTCCTCCCTACACCAGCATCAATTACGATCCGACCAACGGTTACGAAGAGTTTCCGCCGCAACTCGGCCAACTCTCCACCGTCGACTACACTCGCGGTCGTACCTGGTGATCGGGAAAGAAGACGCTTCAAGCACCTGCCGAAACACTTTCACGAAAAACCGCCGATTCCCGAAAGGGACGGCGGTTTTTTCGTGGTCAAAACTTCCGCGCAAGCTTGGTGCTTTATCCCTCAACCCCTTAAATCTTCCCCACTCTTCTCCACCACCGCGTAGGCGTTGTGGTTGTGGATCGATTCGAAATTCTCCGCCTCGACACGGTACCAGGCGATGTCCTCCTGCTCATTCGAAGCCGCCGCGACGTTGCGGACCAGGTCTTCGACAAAGACCGGGTTGTCATAGGCGGCCTCGGTCACGTGCTTTTCGTCCGGCCGTTTGAGAAGGCTGTAGAGCTCGCAGCTGGCGCATTTCTCCACCAGGCGAATGAGGTCCTCGATCCAGACGGGCTCGTCACGAAAACGCACCGCGTAAGTCACGATGCCGCGCTGGTTGTGGGCGCCCCGGGCGCTGATCGCCTTCGAACACGGGCAAAGCGTCGTCACCGGCACCAGCACCGTGAGCACGAAATCCTGCTTTTCGCGGGTGGCGTCGATCTCGAAGACCACCTCGTAATCCATCAACCCACCCGCCCCGGTCGCCGGCGCCTTTTTCTCGAGGAAAAACGGGAAGCGAAATTCGATGTGGGCCCGCTGGGCATGGAGGCGATCGAGCAGCTCCATCGGGATGCCGGAAATCGAATGCACGTCCAGAATCGGCCCGTGGGAATTGAGCACCTCGATGAAGCGACTCATGTGGGTGCCCTTGTACTGATGCGGCAGATCGACCGCCAGCGACACCGTCGCCACCGTATTCTGACTCGAACCCGCCTTGTCGCGAACCTCGATCGGGTAGCGCAGGTCTTTCACCCCGACGCGATCAATCGCGATCTGGCGGTAGTCCCGTTCGTTCTGGGTGTCTTTCAGTTCGTGCATGGCAGCTTGCAAACCCGCATCATAGGGTCAGACCGCCCCCCTGACAACCCGCACCGACGTTTCTTCTCGGCGTTGGATTCAAGAGGGTTGCGTCCGCGACCCAACAGGGTCCGATGGCCCGATTTCCGCCATGCATACCCGTTCGCGCCGCTCCCGATCCATGCGAGACTGACGCCGTGAAATCCCCCACCACGCGTTTCCTCCCCTTTTCATTGGTCATGGGCCTTTGCCTGATGGAGGCTGATCTGGTCATGTCCGTCTCCTCTGCCGAATCCGAAACCGCCCACGTCCGAAAACCGATCCCGTCGCCCGAGGAATTGGCCAAGTTGCCGCCGGATGGCGGACCGGAATTCAACCGACTCGTTTTCGAACAAAGCCCCTACCTGCTCCAGCACGCCGGCAATCCCGTCGACTGGTGGCCTTGGGGGGAAGCCGCGTTTGCCGAGGCGAAAAAACAGGGCAAGCCCGTTTTCCTCAGCATCGGCTACACCACCTGCCACTGGTGCCACGTGATGGAGCACGAGTCTTTCGAGGACGAAGACGTCGCGAAACTGATCAACGACGCCTTCATTCCCATCAAGGTGGACCGCGAGGAACGGCCCGACATTGACGAGGTCTACATGACCTTCACCCAGGCACTGACCGGCGGCGGTGGCTGGCCGATGACAGTGATGTTGACCCCGGAAAAGAAACCGTTTTTCGCCGGCACCTATTTCCCCAAGGAAAGCCGGACCGGTCGGCCGGGAATGCTCGACCTGGTGCCGCACATCGCGGGGATCTGGAAGGAGCAGCACGATGCCGTTCTCGCCGACGCCGATCGCTTCGCCGAAAAACTCAAGGACATGACCGGTGGTTCGCCCGGAGGTGAGCTCGGTCCTGACCTGCTCGATCGCGGCTACCAGACCTTCTCCCAGCGCTTCGATCCCAACCATGGAGGCTTCGGTGCCGCTCCCAAGTTTCCCGTCCCGCCGAACCTGATGTTTCTGCTCCGCTACGGGAATCGATCCGGCGACGCCAACGCCGTCGCCATGGTGACCAAATCACTCACTGCGATGCGCCGAGGCGGCGTCTACGACCAGGTGGGATTCGGGATCCATCGTTACTCCACCGATCCCATCTGGCTGGTGCCGCATTTCGAAAAAATGCTCTACGATCAGGCCCTGTTCGTGATCGCCAATCTCGAGGCCTACCAGGTCACCGGCGACGACCATTTCGCCGAAACCGCCCGCGAGGTGCTCACCTACGTGTCGCGCGACATGACCGATTCTGGTGGCGGCTTCTACTCGGCCGAAGACGCCGACAGCGAGGGCGAGGAGGGAAAGTTCTACGTCTGGACGATCGACGAAGTGAAAGCCGTTTTGGGTGACGAGGATGGCGCCTGGTTCGCCGAAACCTTCAATTTCACCGAGGCAGGGAATTTCAAGGACGAAGCCACCGGACAACTCACCGGGGCCAACATTCCCCACCTCCGCGACGATCTCTCCGCGGAAGATCACGAACGGGTCGAAACCCTGCGGAAAAAACTCTTCGCCGCGCGCGAACAACGGGTGCATCCGCAGAAGGACGACAAGATCCTGACCGACTGGAACGGCCTCATGATAGCCGCCTATGCCCGCGCTTCACAGGTCCTGGGTGAGGACACCTACGCCGAAACCGCGAAGCGTGCCGCCGAATTCGTGCTCGGAAGTCTGGTCGACGACGGCGGACGCCTCCTCAAGCGCTGGCGTCAAGGCGAAGCCGGCCTCACCGCTCACCTCGAGGACTACACCTTCCTGACCTGGGGCCTGCTGGAACTCTATGAAACCGACTTCAACGTGCGCTGGCTGGACGAAGCCAACCGCCTAGCGAATGCGACGATCGAACATTTCTGGGATGACGACGCCGGAGGTTTCTTCATGACTGCCGACGACGCGGAGGAACTTCTCGTTCGCTCCAAGAAACTTTACGGCGGCGCCATTCCCAGCGGAAACGCGATCGCGCTGCTCAACCTCGCCCGGCTCTATCGCATGACCGGCGACGCCCGTTTCGAGGACAAGGCCGAGTCCCTCGTGAAGGCCTTTTCCGGCGAAATCGACCAACAGCCCTTCGCCTACCCCATGGTCCTCTGCGGACTCGATTTCCTTTTCGGACCCACCCGAGAAATCGTCATCAGCGGCGACCCGATCGCGGCCGACACCCAGGCGATGCTGAAGGTTCTGCGCGACTCGTTCCGTCCCAACAAAGTCGTCCTGCTCCGACCGACCGACGACGAAGCCGCTGTCGAAATACTCGCCAAAATCGCCCCCTTTACCGAGAGCCAACTCGCCAAGGACGGCAAAGCTACCGCCTACGTCTGCGAAAACTTCGCCTGCCAGTTGCCGACCACGGAGGTCGAAATGTTCAAAAGATTGATCGATCGCGATTCAGTCAGGAACTGAAGAACGGAGGCTTTTGCTGAAAATAAGCGCCCGTCGCATCACGGCGCGGGACGCACTCCGAAATACCCCACCGAACTTCCTTGTTCACAGAACCCTGTGATCAAATCCTGGCCCTGAAAGACGACTCCCGTGACTTTGACGCGGGGAAAGCCCGGAGCAACCAGCACTCCCCTGACGAGCCCGTTGCGCGGATTGATCAATCCTCTGAGCAATTTGAATCCTTCTTCATTACTGCCGAGAACCAGTTGATTACGTGCGGTGAGCGATCCATTTCTCACCCCGAATCCCCCTTCAATGTTCGCTCCCGATATCTCGATCTCGGCATTCCCCTCCTGATCGGAAAAGCCACCGAGAAGCAATTCACCCGGTTGCGCCGACTCGAAACGGGATCCCACGAGGTCGAGTGACCGCATTTCAAATCCCGCTCGAAAATCGGAGGGAACCGCCGACTCGGGTCGAGTCCAGTCAACGCTTCCATAAAAATCGGCGATACCGGCCAACTCCTCGAATTCGACCTCTCCGTGCAGTTCCCCCAACCTCCACTGACGGGCGAACGACCACCGCTGATCATCCCCGATCAAACCCGCCAGGGCGGTTCTCTGCCCGTCCGCCAACATCACGACCATACGAGCCCTACCTGTCGGTGACATGGAAACCAAGGCAATGGAATCGCCCTCGGGATAGCCCGCCCCCCTGTCGAGTCCGGCCGGAATCACACCCGTGTAAGTGCCCGCAACGGGAATGACGTTCCCGCGATTCCAACTGGATTTCGCCAGTCGGAAAGATCCGGCAGCGCCTCCACTGATCTTTTCGATCAGTTCCCCTTCCACATACCGGACGTTCGAATCCCCTTGGGCCAGCACGAGACTGCCCAAGTCATACACTCTCGACGCGGATCCGTTCCAAGAGGTGATGGCAAGTTGACCGTCCGGCTCGACGATTCCCCGAACGATTCCCTTCAGTCGATCGATCATGACCCGTCCGCTGAAGCCCCCGGAGGGTGAAATACGAATCGAGATTGAAACAAATCGTTCTCCAAGTATCGCCACTCCTTCGTATCGACCGGAATCACTCTCCGAGTCGAAGGACCCCATCACCGACGTCGGCGGCGGCGCGATCTCATCGCCGACCTCGATGTCCGACTCCCACGATCCCGTCTCTTCATCGGAGGCCCCACCCGTTTCGCCGGTCCCGACCAGATTGAGGACGTAGGGATTCGAATCGCGATCATTGCTCCTAATCAACAACCTGGCAGTGTGGGCGCCGATTTCCGAAGGATCGAAGTGAATCTGCAGCAGCGTGGTCTCCCCGGGAGCGAGGGAACCCGATCTCGCCATGCCAAGATGGAAACTTGACGCGCTGTTTCCGGATATCTCGGGAACGCCATCGAGATACAGTCGACCGCCTCCGGTATTGGTGATCCAAATCAATCTCGAGCCTGTCCCTCCCTCGATCCCGATATCTCCGAAATCGACATCTCCATCGACCGGTATTTCCCCGCCGGCCCCATCGGTCACTTCGATGTTCGGCTCTTCCGCGGGCAGGATTGAAAAGAGGCCACACTCTCCCACGCCCTCGAAGTGTCCACTGACCAGTCCCTGCTTCTGGAACACGACACCTTCAAATCGAATCCGGTTAATACCGGTTTCCGCGTCCGCATACCATCCTCCCACCAAGCCGCTGGAGATTCCTGCCCATACCTTCAAATTCCTCGCGGTCTCCGGTCTGGAATCCTGGATTCGATTTCGACGATCCCAATTCAAAAGTCGATTACGTGGAGCAGAATCCAAAGCTCCACCCTCCAGGCTCCAAATGGCATTTTCATCCTGGTCGATCAACGAATTGATCATTCTCTCACCGGGCATGGGAGGCTGATAGGCAGAACCGATGATTTGAATCTGAAGATCGAATCCTTCTGGATAGAGGCCATTTTCCGCGTCATTTGATGGTCTCCGCCAACGAACCTGCCCATCCAGGTCCGAAATATTGGCGATATTTCTCAGCGCCAGATTCGCGGCAAGAAATCCCTCACTGGTTCCGCCGTAAAGTGGCTGGAAAAAAGCGAGTTCACCATCGTCGCTTGCAATCCCGCCCAAGGAAATTCGTTCGCAGTCCGCGAGTTTTCCCGAGAGGCGGAAAGCTCCGTTCCGGGTGAAGCGTAGAGACCCGAATCCGGCCCCGGTGGGATAGGGAACGTCATCGGCATTCTCGACCGAGGGAATGAGGAAGGTGTAAGCTCCGGCAAACGGAGCGGGATTCAAAAGGGGGTGAAAGCGGTTCGTGTAGGCGAAAATCTCACCAACCACATTGGCGTTCTGTTTCGCTTCCCCTTCCAACCGAAATCCTCCCGAAGCGTCACTCTCCATCAACTGCAGGTTCAATTCGAGAGTAACGCCGTCCGAATCCTCCAGGGTCTGGACCAACGCCCCGTTCGCGTCGAATTCGCCCCTCCCGCGATACCTTTGTCCCTCATGTGACAGGTTGAAGGTGACGGTATTCCGAAGGACTCGAGCGGAAAACTGACCCGTGATCGCGTCAGCATCGTCGGGTTGGCGAATCAGACCGGTGAAGCTCCCTCTGAACAAATCCTCCGGCGCGGCTTCCGAACTCGAGGTCTCTCCCGGCGCGGCTTCGGGAAGATCGGCATAGCGATCAGGTCCGGAATCAACGGCAGCGGGATCGGAAGAACTGGGGGCATCAGAGTTTTGCGACGCATTTCGTGAACTGACAAAGTAGTGATAGATCTCTCCCACCTTGGCCGACTCGTCCTCGAAACTCGCTTCCTCGGTGGATCCGAGGGAAACGGCATCCGAGAAGCGATCGCTGGTCGAGCGATAGACGAGATAGTCCACCGCACCTGTGACGGGAGACCAACTGATGGTCACGCGATCAATGAAGGACTCGACCTGAATATCATCGGGTGACGGAATCAGACGATGACCAGAGACGCTGGCGCTCATGTTCCCGTCGAAATCCTCTCCGTTCGCTTTCACAAAGTAGAAAACCGGGGCAAAGGCGGGCGCCGTGTAATCCTCGAAATCAGCAGCCTCCACGTGATCCCCAACCCGGAGGGCAGAGGAAGGGTCATCGACCAGGGAACGGTAAACGTCGTAAGAGACAGCGCCCTCCACAGGTATCCATGTAAGCTTGAGATGATCGACGAATGCCTCAACACCCAGGTCCTGAGGAGTGCCCAATTTTCTCCATCCGATTACGGAATTCGAAGGAAGGCTTCGATTCATTCCGTACCGATCTCTCGCCCAGAAATAGTAAAATTTGCCGGGGGAAACCGAAGTGATCTCGGTGGTGCCGCCAATCGGAGCGCTGTGAACCAACTCCGGATTCTCAAAAACAGGGGAATCGGTACGATAGATTTCCTTTACTCCTCCCAGCAGCGTTTCCCAGGACACTTCAACCCCGGAAAAGGACGTCCCTTTGCTCGCGGTCAAACTGGTCGGAACCGGGAGCAGGTTTTCGATTCTCGTGCTGGTGATCTGTCCTGCGCTTCCCGTCAGCAGGAATTCGCCATCTGCTGAAACCGCAACCAAGGTCGAAGCCGAGGGCAGTGTCGCAATCTGTGAACCGTTGAGACCTCTCAGAACGGCGTTGTTGGTGAATACCAACTGGCCACCTTCGTTGGACGCGAGAATTCGACGAGAAGAAGACCAAAGGGCATTGAGGTCGGGGTCATGGGCCGACCCATTCCAGAAAATTCGGTTCCCCGACTTTGAGACGATGACGGTGCGGTCCCCGTAGTAGCTGATTCCCGTGGTTCTTACCGAACCGTTCTCGACGAAGACATCGTTGGTGAGGCTGAAAGCATGGAGCGACGCGTTCGAGATGTTGTTATCCCCGTGATAGTAGGCCACGCCGTCCGGTGATGCGGCTCCCCCACCTTCCCGTTCGAAGGCGGAACTGAGCAACTGCCCGGATGCGGTATCCATGACGTGGATGTCGATCCACTGATCCTCTTCCTCGACAATCAATCGTCCCAACGATCCGGCCGAGATCCGATAGGCATCACCACCGACACCAGCGCCGCCGAAGGGAACGAAATCGTAGGACTGCACTTCCTGTAGCGTCGTCCGGTCAATCGCAAGAATCTTGCCCAGCATCCAGTTGGTGACATAGATCCGATCCTCCAATTCATGAATCGCCAGGTCACTGACCGAAGCTCCAACCCGGGTCGCTGAAAGGATCGAACCCGAAGTCACATCCAGTTTCAACAGATAGGCGGGCTTGGTACTCGACTCGGATTCCTGTGTGATTGCCCACGCGACCGGAAGTGATGGATCGGCTTTCAGGTGAGTGAAATTCAAGGCCAACACGTCGACAATCACGGGGACCGCGAAGGTTTTCCCGGCCGCGTCGAAGGTCACCTCAAACTCATGGCTGCCGACCTCCAGCCCGCTCGCATCCACAGTCACGGTCAGTTCTTCAGGCGTGCCGCCACCATTGGATGATAAACTCAGCGGCCCATCCACCGGTGCCGATGCCGTCCACGACACCGCCCCATCCGCGCTCAGCGAGAGATTCCTCGACACCCTGACTTCTGCCGGCAACGCAAATTCCAGCGCCGGCGGATTCACCTCCAAGGGGGCCACTTCGAAACTCCAGACTGGACCGGTCTCGCCCCCATTGAAGGCAACCCTGTCCACTCGCCAATAGTAAGTTCCCCCCAGGTTCAGCGATTCCAGCAACGCCAGTTCCGAAGCGGTCACCTCACCCAGATATTCCGGGCTGTTTTCATCGGCACCCGCCACCGCGGACTGCGACGTCCCAAAATACACTCGGTATCCCGTGGCAAAAGGCGAAGGAGTCCATTGCAACAGCGGATCACGACCGATGGTGATTGAGCCGTCCTCGATCAAGGGTTCGATCTCGTTGCCCGGCAGGTCCATGATGGTCGTCAGATCGACACTGGTCAACGTGCTGCCCAGAGCCAGGAACAGTTTCTTCTGATCGCCACCGACCGCCATCACCGAGGTATCGATGGGCAAGTCCGCAACCACATCGCCCGTTACTCCGCTTCGAGCTTTTCCGGAAGTGAAGACCAAATCTCCAAGTAGCGTCGTGGCGTAAATCTCCTGATTGATCGTCCACAACACCTGCAGCGTCGAATCGTGCGCCGTTCCGTTCCAGTATACCCGATTGCCACTCGGTGACACGATCACCGTCCGGCTTCCGTAGCCGCTCACTCCGGTCGTCCGCACCGCGGCCAATTCCGTGAAGTTATCTCCCTGGGTATCGAAACGATGCAATTCCGCCCCAGAACTATTGTTGTCGCCGTGGTAATAGTAGCGCCCCTGCGGCCCAAATTCGCCGCCACCTTCCCGTTCGCCGGTCGTTCCCAGCACCGCACCGGTCGCCGTGTCGATCAAGTCCAGATCAATCCACTGATCCTTCTCCTCTACCAGAATTCGGCCCGCCCCACCTGCCGAGATACGATATGCGTCGCCATCCGTCGAGGTTCCTCCAAAAGGAGTAAAGTCATACACCTGCACCTCTGCCAGCGTGCCCCGATCAAAGGCCCTCAATTTCCCGCTCATCCAGTTCGTCAGGTAGATGCGGTTCTCCTGGTAGTGGACCTCGATGTCGCTGACCGAGTTGCCCACCGGAATCGCATCCACCACTTCGCCACTCGATTCATCGATCCGCACCAGGTAGGCTGGTTGCGTCGAGGACTCCGAGACCTGCGAGATTCCGTAGACATACGGAAGCGCCAGGTCCGCTTCCAGATGGGTGAAGTTCAAAGCGAGAACCTCCACCTGCACGGGCACCGCGAATGTTTTTCCAACCGCATCGAAAGTTACCTCGTACTCGTGGCTACCGACCTCCAACCCGCTCGCGTCCGCCGTTACGGTCAGCTCCTCCGGCGTGCTGCCACTGCTGGAAGACAAACTCAGCGGACCATCCACCGGCACCGAAGCGGTCCACGATACCGCCCCATCCGCACTCAGGGAGAGGCTCTTCGACACGCTGATCCCCTCCGGCATCACAAAAGCCAACGCCGTCGGATTCGCCTCCAGCGGGGCCACTTCAAAGCTCCACACCGGACCGGTCTCGACGCTACTGAATCCCACCGCGTCCACTCGCCAGTAGTAGGTTCCTCCCAGGTTCAACGAATCCAGCAACGCCAGTTCCGCCACCGTCACTTCTCCCAAGTATTCCGGGCTGTTTTCATCGGCTTCCGCCACCGCCGATTGCGAGGTTCCAAAATACACCCGATAACCCACGGCAAACGGTGACAGCGTCCATTTCAGCAACGGATCGCGACCGATCGTGATCGAGCCATCATCGATCAGGGGTTCGATCTCGTTGTCCGGCAGGTCGGCGATCGTCGACAGATCGACACTGGTCAAAGTCCCACCAGAAGCCAGGAACAGTTTCTTCTGGTCACCGCTCACGGCCATGATCGGAGTGTCGATCGGCAAGGTCGCCATCACTTCGCCCGTGGTTCCGTTTCGCGCCTCACCGCGAGTAAAGGCGAGGTCACCATGCAGGGTAGCACAGAAAACCTCCTCATTGATCGTCCACAACACGTTCAGATCCGCGTCATGAGTGGTGCCATTCCAATAGACCCGATTGCCACTCGGTGACACGATCACCGTCCGACTACCGTACCCGGAAACCCCGGTTGTTCGCACCGCCGCCAGTTCGTTGAAGGTATCTCCCTGGGTGTCAAAACGATGAAGCGACGCATTCGAAATATTGTTGTCGCCGTGATAGTAATAGCGACCCAGCGGCCCGAACTCGCCGCCACCTTCCCGTTCAAAAGTTGTTGCCACCACCCCACCGCTCGCTGTGCTGACCAGATTCAGATCAATCCACTGATCTTTCTCTTCCACCACAATCCGGCCCGCTCTGCCTGCCGAGATCCGATAAGCGTCACCGCCCGTGCCGGTTCCTCCGAAAGGGGTGAAGTCGTGGACTCGACCCTCCATCAGAGAGTCACGGTTGTAGGCTCGCAGTTTTCCGCTCATCCAGTTCGTCACGTAGATGCGGTTATCCTGATAGTGAATCTCGATGTCGCTGACCGAGTTGCCCACTGGGATCGCGTCGACCACTTCGCCACTCGACTCATCAATTCGCACGAGATACGCAGGTTGCGTCGAAGACTCCGAGACCTGCGAGATCCCATACACGTAGGGGAGCTCCAAGTCCGCCTCCAGATGCGTGTAGTTCAACGCGAGAACCTCCACCCCCACCGGCACCGCAAAGGTTTTCCCGGCAGCATCGAAGGTCACTTCGAACTGGTAGCTGCCGACCTCCATCCCGCTCGCATCCACCGTCACGGTCAGTTCCTCGGGCGTGCTGCCACTTCCGGAGGACAAACTCAGCGGACCATCCACCGGCACCGAGGCTGTCCACGACACCGCCCCATCCGCACTCAGGGAGAGACTCTTCGACACGCTGATTCCCTCCGGTATCACAATACTCAACGTCGTCGGATTCACCTCCAGCGGCGCCACTTCGAAACTCCAGACTGGACCACCGGATACCTCCCCTCCGGCATTCACCACATCGACTCGCCAGAAATATTCGGTTCCCTGAGCCAGAGAATTCCAGAGACTCATCTCACTTCCCGACACCTCGCCCTGGTATTCCGCACTGCTCGGATTCGCGCTCGCCACCGCTGACAAGGAAGTTCCCAGATAAACCTGGTAGGAGGCTCCGAAAGGGGAAGGCGTCCACTTGAGAACCGGATCTCCGCTCAAAATCAAGGAACCATCCTCGATCAATGGCTCGATGTCATTTCCGGGCAGCTCCACAATCGAGGAAAGATCGACGCGTTCCAAGGTCCCCCCGTTTCCGAGATACAACGTTTTCTGATCTCCGCTTACCGCCATGACAGGAGTCTCCACCGGCAATGGCGCCAGGATCTCTCCGGTCACGCCGCTGCGCGCTTCGCCGGGTGTAAAAACGAGATCCCCGTGCAACGAGCAGGCCCGGACCTCTTCATTGATGGTCCACAGGACATTCAGTGAGGCGTCGTGCGCCGTGCCATTCCAGTAGATCCGTCCCCCTGTCGGTGAAACAATTACTGTCCGACTGCCATAATAGCTGACTCCAGTCGTCCGCACCGAAGACTGTTCCGTGAAGGTATCTCCCTGAGTATCGAATCGATGGAGTGAGGCATTCGAAATATTGCTGTCGCCGTGATAGTAGTAACGACCCAACGGACCGAATTCTCCGCCTCCGGCACGCTCACCGGTCTTCGCGATCTTGACCGCGGTGGCCGTATCCATCAGGCTCACGTCGATCCATTGGTCGGCCTCCTCCACCACGATTCGCCCTTCGGCTCCGGCTGATACTCGGTAGACATCGCCGTTGCTGTAGCCAACTCCCCCGAAGGGAGAAACGGGATAGACCCTCACCTCCTGTAGGGTATTGCGATCAAGGGCGCGCAGATTACCCGTCATCCAGTTGGTGACGTAGATCCGATCTTCTTGATAATGGATTTCCAGATCACTGACGGATTCTCCCACTGGGAAAGCCTCCAGCAATTGACCGCTGACTTCGTCAATCTTGATCAGGAAGGCGGGTTCCAAGGAATTCTCGGCCACCTGTGAAATTCCGTAGAGGTATGGCAATCCCAGGTCGGCCTCGATATGGGTGAAATTGAGCGGCCGCACATTCAGGTGCACCGGCAGGGAAAAGGTCTTTCCGGCTGCATCGAAGACCACCTCCGACTCGTGTCTCCCCACTGCGAGATTGGTGGTATCGATGATCACTTCGAGATCAGCGGGAGTCGTTCCTGAATCAGCCGCCAGTCCCAGAGGTCCATCTTGGGGAATGCTCGCCGCCCAACTGGTCGATCCATCGGAGTTCAGGTGAACCGACTTCTTCATGGTGACTCCTTCGGGCACCTCGATTTCCAACTCGATGGGGCTCACCTCGATGGGCGCCACCTCCAAACTCCACACGCCGCCTTTCACCACGGCGGAATATCCGATGGAATCGACCCTCCAGAAATAGGCGCCCCCCAAATCAAGCGATTCGATCAGGGCCAGCTCGTTTGACGTCACTTCGCCCAGAAACTCGGCGCTGTTCTCGTCGGCAGCATCCACGGCCGCCTGTGAGGCTCCGAAATAAACCCGATAGGTGTGTGCGAAAGGAGATTTCGTCCATTTCAGCACCGGATTCGTGGTCAGAACAAATCCTCCGACTCCCGAGAGGGGAGCCAGTTCATTCTCTGGCACGCTCGCGATCGAGTCGATCTCCACACTCGACAACACCCCGTCCTTGGCCAGGAAAAGCTTCGTTTGATCCCCCGATACGGCCATCACCGTGGTCGCTTCCGGCAACGAAGCCAGGATCTCCCCGGTTGTGCCGTTACGTGCCGCGCCGGGAGTGAACACCAGGTCTCCGCGCAGAGTACTGGCATGGATCTCCTGATCGATGGTCCAGAGAACCTCCAGATCCGCGTCGTGCGCCGATCCGTTCCAGTAAACCCGATTTCCCGTCGGTGAGACCACCACTTCGCGACTACCGTAGTAACTGACACCGGTCGTTCGCACGGAATTGAGATGGGTGAACGTATCGCCCTCCGTATCGTAGAGGTGCAACTCGGCCCCACTGGTGCCGTTGTCGCCGTGATAGTAATATCGCCCCATCGGTCCGAACTCTCCCCCGCCTTCACGGGGGGAAATTGTTGCCAGCTGTTCACCGTCAGAAGTCTGCAACAATTGGGCTCTCACCCATTGATCCTCGCCCTCCACCAACAAACGCCCGGGCCCGGCCGCGGCGATTCTGTAGGCGTCGTAGCCATTCGTGTAGGTGCCAACCGCGGGGAAGTTGAGTGGTTTCAGACTCTCGAAGGTTTCCCGGTCAAATACCCTGACCACGCCCGGAAGCCAGTTGGTCAGGTAGATCCTCCCCTCGCCGTAGTGGATATCGATGTCAGTGACGGCTTCACCAGCATCCACCGATTGGATGATCTCCCCGGTTTCGGCATCGATCTTCAGCAAATAGGCTTTTCCGGACTCGGGCTGCGGCTGCGAAATGCCGTAGATGAAGGGCAGTTCGAGATCCGCCTCGAGATAGACGATGTGGGGTTCGTCCACCGAGAAATTGATATCGAACGTCAGGATGTCACTTCCCACCGTCAAGGTGAAGGTGCCAGAGTAGGAGCCCGCGGCCAGTCCATCCGTCGAGATCTGGACTTCGAGAACATCAGGCACCTGACCACCCGGCGTCAGGGTAAGCCAGGGGAGGTTCTCACTGGTCACCCAGGAAGTCCCCGATATGGTGGTCGATTCCAAGGGGATCTCGATGGTAAGATTGCCGACGCCCACCAAGGGACCGGCATCGAGCACCCGGGATTCCAATTCGATGGGAAAAACGGAGAAGGAGTTGACCTCGCCGGGAAAAATCCCGTCACTGGTCACAGCCTCAACCCGCCAATAATAGGTGCCCGTTGCCAACGTTTCGGTGATCGCGAAGGAAGGGTTCGAGGTTTCACCCACCTGGAGGGCGCTCCCGGGGGCGGCATTCTCCACTGCGGTCCGGTCCATGCCCAGATAGACCCGGTAGGAAGCGGCACCATCCCGGGCATACCATTCCAGTTGCGAAGGCTGTGGACCGATTTTCCCGTCGGCCGGCAGCGTGATCAGTCCCGTCTCTTCCTGTCCGAGCAGATCCACCAGGTCTACTCCCTCGATCTGTGAGGTGGTTCCGTTGAAGAAAATCAACTCAGTGCCGTCTCGGGTATAACACTGAACCTTGCTGAGAGGGTCCGGCTCGGCGAGCAACTCACCGGTCGCCGCCTTGAAAAGGGAACTTGATCCCGAGGCCAACGAACCATTGGGAGACAATCCGTAGATAGTTTCCGGAAACGTGACCGGAAACTGTCCAGGATTGTCGCGATCCACCATCCGGTCTTTCACGATGAGCGTCTGCCCATCCTCGGAAAGCAGTGCGGGCGAATCCCTGGGATCCCGTTGGAAATTCGTAAGATACTGGCTCGGTCCGCTCGCCAGTTGCGTAAGCTCTCCACTCGCGGCTATCGAAAAAGCACTCACCCAGGTTCCCAACGAACCCGCCGACCACCCATACTGGTGCCAGCCGTAGAGTCGGGTCTTATCGTGCGAAATTACCAGATCGCCCCAGCCACCGGTGGTTGACTGGTTGGAGAGTTGCCGGCTCTCGATCAGTTGCTCGGTCTCGAAATCGATCGAGTGCAGGATCGGTCCCCAGGTTCCATCGATGTAGAAAATCACATTTCCCGGACCTATGGCGATATCGCCCGGAGTGACCGTGATATCCGAACCCCAAGTACCAAACGTGGTCAGATTCAGCGTTTTGACAATTTGCCGGGAGTCGAGATCGATCTTCATGATCGATGGATCTCCCGTATTCAGAACGAAAAGGGCGCTTCCATCATTGGTGATGGCGAGATCCGTGGGAAATGTTCCAACCGGAATTCCCTCAGTCACCGTCTGGGACGTTCGATTATAGACAATCAGAGTTCCCGTGTTCGCACCGTCCTGATGCAAGCCGTAAACGAGCGGACGAGCGGGATCGGACACCAATTTGTCCACGTTCAACGACGCCGGCACCTGACCGTGGAGATCGCCAGCCATCCACAACGAGATTCCGGAAAAAGCCAGCAATCCTAAGAATTTTCCTAAGCGGGAAAATTCATAAACAATTGATAACAAACATCGAGAGAGAATCATGGACCGGAAAACCGACTTCCGTAAATGCTAGGACAATCGCCGGAATCCCACAAGCCTAACTTTCGACAAAATCCCTCAAGCACCGTCGAAGTCGGCTTCGACGCGCTCCTTTTTCAGTCCCAAACGGGACTTCATGCCGTTGCGCCACTTTTCCACCTCCTTGCCGCGAGAACCCGAAAGATGACTGGAATAAAATGCCTCCAATCGGGTTTGAATTTGTTCCCGAGTGGTTTCGGCCATCAGATCTGCCTGAGCGAAGCGCTCCGGTTTCGGACTGACATGCTGGGCGACACAGCGATAGAGAAAAATCCGGTCGTAACTGCTCTTCAGCGGAATCTTCCCGATCTCCTGGAAGGTCTCGCGCAAAGTTTCGCCCGTCAGTTCGAACTGGCTGACGAGATGCGCCAGTTCCACGGCGAAAACCCAGTCGGGATTCCGATAGCGGTGCGACCGGTCATAGATCGATGCGGTCTCCCAGGCGATGATACCGAGCGATTGCCGGACGAGGCTCAGGAGGTAGGCATCGAGCGCCTTTTTCCCGATATGCTTGCCGCCTTTCCAGATCAGTTCGGTGCCGGCGATCCAGCCGGCCGCCAGCAACGGGTTCGAGGTGAGTAGAAACTTGCTGCCCTGCCAGAGATAGCGGACCGGCTCGAGGAAGGGCTGCAACTCTTCGTATTTCCGGTAGACCTTGTTCGCTTTACGGACGCCTTCTGACACCTTCCGGAGATTCAGCTCTTTCACCTCGATGAGGGGTAGTTCCTCCAGCAACAGAATCACCTGGAGAGAGGCGCGATTGATCGCCTTCAGCAAGGATTCGAGGTTCGTCTCCAGCAGTGGACGCTCCGAGCCCGGTTGGTAGATCTTGGAGACGGCTTCGACGAAAGTGTAGATGTCGAGCAGCAGTAACTTGGCTTGGAATTTTCCGCTGTCGAAGTAGGTGCCATCGGAAAAGCGGGCCAGCATCGCGTCCGATTCCGAGGCGAGGAGACGCGCCACCCGTTCGTCCTGTTCGGACCGGGCGATCGCCGTCCAGTCGGCTTCGCGGAGTTCTTCGAAGTCGGGAAACTCCATCCATTCTCCGTAGGCGAGGACCCGCTTTTCCAGATCGAGGCGCTTACGATCCAGCCGGGCCGCTTCGTTGTGAATGGCCTCTCGGGCGACTTCGATGAGGTCTTCGGCATCGAGTTCTTCCTTGTCCTCCGCCCGCCACAGCATCAGGGCGAGCAAGCCGACGAGGGCGACTCCGAAGAAAATCCAACCGTGTGCGCCCAGTTCCTGGGACGCCAGGACGGCTCCAATCCCCAACACTACGAACGCGCCCCCCGCCAGCAGGCGGCCGCCCCGCGCCACGTGGGAGCGCTTGCCGAGTTCGAGTTTACGCATTCGGGGAAAAGATGGCCCGATTCGGTAGTGGTGACAAGCAATGTCAGGAACCGCTTTCGCCACCGGGCTTCACAGCCGGGACCGGGGCCGATTCGCCCTCTTTTTTGGGCGCCACTTTCGCTTTCGCGGCGGATTCGGGAGTCACGCTGTCGTAGATGCGGGCGATTTCAAGAAGGAGGGGTTCGATGGCAGCGTAGTAGGCGTCGTCTCCCATCTTTTCCCGTTTTCGCACCAGATCACGGAGTTGGAGCTCCAGTTCGTCGCGACGCGACTTCTGTTCGGTGGAAAGCTGGCGCTCCAGGGCATTCGGGACGAGCACCCACTGGTGCGCAAATTCTCCGTCGGGTTGGGAACCTTCCTTGGCGGATTTGGCAGCACGAACGCCCTCGAACCAGTCAGGTCGTGTGCCGAGTTGATCGCCGTTGTCATCGATCATCGAGTGCTCGCTGGCGAGGCGGCCTTCGGATTCGTAGAACTTCGCCACTTGATCCGCCGAATAGAGAAACGCCTCCAGCAGGGACACCTGATCGTCGTTGTCGACGTCGGCCTCCGGCAGTCCGCCGATGGCGCGGGCGAAATATTCGCCGAAACGCGCGTAGAAGACTTCAAACGCACTTTTCGTCGCGGTGATGACTACACGGTTCTTCCCGGAAAGGGTGCCGATGAATGCGCCGCTCGCAGAAGCGGTGTTGATCACGGCGACGGGTCTCTCGATCTTCTTCAACCAATCCGCCAGGTCGGCATCGGTGAAATCCGGACCCCTGACGTTGAATTTGGAGGTACGCCCGTCGTAGGTGCCGTGGCCGATCAGGACCAGCCACAGCGGAGCGGAGCCTTTTTCTCCGGACAGCTCGGCGAGCGCCTTCTCCAGTTGCTCGCGGTCGTCGATCCGGTCTTTCTCCAGGCCGATTTCCCGGAAATTCGCTTCCCCGATGGAGGCGGCCTTTCGCCAGTTGGCGGCGGCTTCGTGAAAGATCTCACCATATTCCTCCGCTCCCTCGGCACCGACAACCACGAGAACGGTGGGGCGATCCGTTTTTTTCTCCTGAGCGCGAAGCGGCAGCGCCGCGAACAGGACGAACGTCATCGCGAGTCTCAGGAGTTTGAAACAGGAGCGGTGCATGACTCAGGGAAAGAATAGGAAGAAGACGACGACGAGGAATAGGAATCTTTCTTTCTACAACACACCTTTCCACCGACGCAGCGCCCATTCACCGGCAAAACAGACCAAGGCGAGAAGAAACACCCACGGCGCGTGCCAGAGCGGGCGCGTCCAGGTTTCGGTGACGGGGACTTCGAGATTCTCAAGACTGTCGACAAAGTCGGTCACCTCGTCGAGCGACAGCACGCGGCCTCCGGTTGCTTCCGCCAGGGTCTCCAGCAGGGAACGGTTCGGGGACAGTTGGCTGAATTCCTCCGCGGCCGGATTCAGCGCCCAACCGGTTTCTTTCTCGCCCAGGAGATTGCCTTCGCCATCGCGAACGATCGCCTTGGCGCGATAGCCGCCCGACTCGGGAGGGTAAAAAGCCGCTTCAAACAGCCCCGCATCCTCGAGACTTGGCTCGGCAAAGATTTCCGATTTTTTCTCGGTTTCTTTGGATTCTCCTTTTTCCTTTTTTCCCCGCTTTCCGTCGTTGCCTTCGGCGGTAGGGGTGTCTTCCACGGCGGCAGCTCTGTCACCCGTGGCGCGGGTCACCTCCAACCGCACCGAGGCGTCGTCCTGGGGACGAAAT